>JADLEA010000052.1 GCA_020846365.1 Bacteroidota bacterium | reverse complement strand
TGTTTTGAAGAGTGAAGATGGACTCTGCGCTCCGCGGGTGGACTTTGTCAGTCGGCTGCGGCACATCGACCTGTTCAAGGTGAACGGAAGCGTGAAGCAGGTCATCGGGCTGGTGATAGAATCGACCGGCCCGAACTGCGCCCTGGGCGACGTTTGTGTGATCAAGTCAAAGGATGGCCAGGATTTATGTCTCTCCGAGGTGGTGGGATTCCGGGATAACCGGGTCCTCTCCATGATTCTGGGCGACGCAGGGCGCGTGGGCCCCGGCAGCGAAATCGTTGCCACGGACCGTGTCCTCTCCGCGCCTGTGGGCGAGGAACTGCTCGGGAGAGTTCTGGACGGTCTGGGGCATCCAATAGACGGAAAAGGACCGCTGACGACGCGTGAAGTGCGCTCGATCTACAACGCTCCTCCGAATCCCCTGGAGCGGCAGCGGATACGCAAGCCGATCGTTACGGGCATCCGCTCGATCGACACACTCCTGACGTGCGGCCAGGGGCAAAGGGTGGGTATCTTCGCCGGAAGCGGCGTCGGGAAGAGCGTCATGCTCGGCATGATTGCGCGAAACACCAGTGCTGATGTCAACGTGATTGCGCTGGTCGGCGAACGAGGCCGCGAAGTGGCGGAGTTTCTCGACAGTGAACTGGGTGCGGAAGGGCTCAAGCGGTCGGTGGTTGTCGTTGCGACCAGCGACCAGGCAGCGTTGATCCGGTTGAAGGCGGCATTCCTGGCGACGACCATCGCCGAGTATTTCCGCGACCGCGGGCTCAACGTCATGCTGCTCATGGATTCGGTCACGCGCCTCGCGATGGCACAGCGCGAGATCGGCCTGGCTATTGGAGAGCCCCCGACCACAAAGGGGTACACCCCGTCGGTCTTTGCCATGCTGCCAAAGCTCCTGGAACGCGCCGGCACCGCCCGCCAGGGGAGCATCACCGGAATGTACACGGTGCTTGTGGAAGGGGACGACATGACGGATCCCGTCGCGGATGCGGTCCGTTCCATTCTGGACGGTCATATCGTCCTCTCCCGGAGACTCGCGTCTGCCGGCCACTATCCGGCAGTGGATGTCCTGGAGAGCGTCAGCCGCGTTATGCCTGCGGTGACGACCGATGAACACCGGAAGGCAGCCCATCGCCTCATGGATATGATGGCCACATACCGTGAAGCGGAAGACCTGATCAACATCGGCGCGTATGTCAAGGGAAGCAACCCGCGCATCGACGAGGCATTGCGGAACTGGGACCGGATCCGCACGTTTCTCCGGCAAGCGGCGGACGAACGCGAGGAATTCCGGCCGAGCATCGAACAGCTCATCACGATGATGTCCAACTGAGGATTCCATGCGCGTGTCAGACTCACATCTCTCAACGGTCATTCGGGTCAAGGATCACCTGGTGAAGAAAGCCCAGCGCGAGCTGGCGGTCATCAGGGTGAACCGGGAAAAAGAAGAGGGAACACTGTCGACACTCGAAAACCGCCAGAGCTCGGCAATGACGGAAGCCGTGCGGAAGATGAAAACAAAGGCACTGGATCTTCAGACGAGTCAGGCCTTTCTCCAGAGCCTCTCCCGGCAGATTGAGCGGCAGGAGGACAAGGTGAAACAGGTGACCACGCAGGAAGAGGGGAAGCGGGGAGAGCTCGTAGAGAAATCCCAATCCAAAGAGATGATTGTGAAAATCGATCAACGCCGGAAGGAAGAGGAAGCAAAAGAGCAGGAACGGAAGGCTCAGCGGGTCATCGATGTGCTCGCACAGCGCATGAGATCGGAGCTCTGACCGTATGAAAAACATCGTACCCTATCTGGTAGTGTTTCTTCTCTCCTCGGGGGCGGCGGCGGTATTGATCGCCGTCCTGCTCCTGCTGCAACCCGAACTCCTCCCCGTTGCGGCCACCGTACCGGCGGATTCGCTCTCCGTGGCGGCCGGAACGAAAGATGCAAAAGGCCCTGCAAAAACCGCGGAGATCGACAGTGCACTGGCGCCGGGCGATCTTCAATCGGATACCCTGCAGACAGAATTGCAGCTCGCAGGCGGGACGGCAGATTCCACAACCTTGGCGCTGATCTCACAGCGCACAGAGTCCGCCGCGTTGGCGGAAACAGTCCGCACGACCATGGACAGCAGCCTGAAAGTTATCACTGCTGCGGACAGCGTTCAGGCAGAACAACGGAAGTCCATGGCAAAGGTCCTGGAGGCGATGGATCCAGAGAGCGCGGCTCGGATCCTGAACGACTTCCCGGATGGTGATGTCAAACAGATCATTCTCACAATCAAAAGAAGGCAGGCGGCAAAGATTCTCGCCGCGCTCGATCCGAATCGAGCCGCCCGCATCATGAGGTGAATGCTATGAACAGTTTCCCCGTACTGTTGCTCCCTGCTGGTGAGCAACTGGACGTCCTGGGAGCTGGCGGCAGACCACCCGGCGCCGATGGAACGGTCGTCGGCGGTGAGGCCTTTCTGGGGCTTCTGCAACAGATGCTGCTTGGCAGCGCTGTGCAGATGCCTCTCATGGCTCCCGCCCCGATTGCCGGAGGCGGTACCTCCGAGTCCGGAGAAGCGGTTACGCGAGGGTTGCACCTATCGATGGAAGTGACAGCGTTGCTTCCTGACATGGCGAGCTCCGCGGAACACGTCTCTCCTCCGGCTCTTGGCGGCACCGCCCAAGGGTTTGAGTTCCTCGGTTCTGCGGCAGGACAGTCACCAGAATCCATTCTCCCGGCTGGCGAGGCCCCGACGGAGCAACCCGCCGGAATCGCGATTCCGGCAGGTGAGCTTGCCGTGGAGGAAGCCACACCCGCACCCGTTCCGTTGGCGGAGGGGGCGCAGGTACCCGAATCGGATCCAGGGGTACCGCGCGCAGGCGAGGCTTCCGGTCAAGACGGCGAACTTTCAACGGCTGCTGAGAGGCCGCGCACCGCTTCCGGCGGGACCACGCCGCTTCCGGTCATGCTGACCGACACGGTGGAAGTGGCTGATACCACAGCCGGACAAGTCCCGTCGCTCCCTCACGGAAAGGGACGCGGTGATACAGAGAACAAGCGGGTGCCGGCAGACAAAGCATCCGTGAACTCCCTGAGCGCCGGGCTTTCCCATCGCGCGGCCGGTGCAACCGTTAACGTTTCCGACTCTCCAACAATCCCGGTCTCCTCGAAGGAGGGGGATGCGCCGCCGACTCGAGTGCAGGAATCTGCACCGGCAGCGATGGAAGAGCAGGAAAGCAATGACCCGGTGCAGCGGATGGTCAATCTGCTGCGGCACGTTGCGACATCCACGGGAGCAGATCCTGCAGAGCATCGTGGCCAGGCTGCGCCCGCATCGACAGGAAAGTCCGTGCAGGTCCCGGCAGAATTCCGGACCGAGGATGGGCAGACCGTAACGTTGCGGGAGAGCGGAAATCAGACGGTGAAACCGGTACCCGCCGGCGATCCCTCCTCACAGGAAGGCACCCTGGGTGACAGTGCCGGACACCGCAACCAGTTCCTTCATACGCCCTCGGCCGTCGGTACGCCGAAGGCGGATTTCTCACGCGCTGTGGAAGCCCAGAGCAGGATTCCTGCGATGTTCGCACCCCTGCCTCCGGAAACCGCGCAGAGCGTGATGGAACAGGTGACGAAGGTGTTCGCGTTGCAGGTGAACGGCGAGAACTCCGAACTCCGCATCAAGCTCGAACCTGAATCGCTCGGCGAAGTTGTGCTGCATGTGCGCATGGAAAGCGGGAAGATGCAGGCACAGATCGACGTGAACCAGGCGGGCGTGAAGGCGGCGTTGGAGAACAACCTGCCGCAGCTGCGGCTGGCATTGCATCAGCGCGGGATAGACGTGCAGCGGCTCGACGTCTCCTACGGCGGTGAACGGCTGGCGACGGATTCGGGCGGGGGGAACGCCGACCGGCAGCCGCATCATGGTTTCCGGAGGAATGCCGGCGCTGACGCTGTCGAGCAATACACCACAGGACGCCTGCTGGGATACAACACCATGGAAATGGTGATGTAGGAAAGGAGACCCTTATGGCAACAGCGATCAATGAAGCACTGCTCAGTTCGTATACCTCCACCACGTCCACGGAGAATACGGTATCCAACACGCTCGGAAAGGATGACTTTCTGAAGCTGTTGATCACGCAGTTACGGTATCAGGATCCGTTGAATCCGCTGGATGGAACAGAGTTCGCGTCACAGCTTGCGCAGTTCAGCTCTCTTGAGCAGCTGACCAACATGAACGACTCGCTCTCGGAGAGCATCACGACCACGCAGCTTATGGCGCAATCCATCGGAAACTCGCTTGCCTCCACGATGATCGGAAAGGACGTGAAGGCATCGGGCAACGCTCTGCAGTGGACCGGCGACGGGGAGGTGGAGTTCGGCTATACCCTGCAGTCGGCCGCGGCGTCGTCGACAGTGAAGATTTACGATGCGCAGGGGCTGCTTGTGCGCACGATGTCAGCCGCTGACACGGCAAAGGGCGACACAACCCTGACGTGGGATGGGAAGGACGATGATGGCAACACGGTTGCGGCAGGTGCCTACACGGTGAGTGTATCGGCAGTGGACGCATCGGGCAAAGCCGTGACGGCATCGCCGTTCCTCTTCGGCACGATCACCGGGGTGCGGTTCACGAGCACGGGAACGGTGTTTCTGGTGGACGGCAAGGAGATACCGGTCGCGAACATCATTGAAATTCTCAATGGTGAGTCCAATGGCTGACACGTACGTCAATGGTGTGCGGGTACCGTTTCTCCCCGCCCGCGGAGTTGACGGGCTTAAGGACCGGACGAAAGTCGACGGCACCAAAGAGTCGGCCTTCGAAAACGCCTTACAGGAAGAACTCCGCGGCCTCACCTTCACCCGTCACGCCCGGGAGCGCCTCGCAGCGCGGAACATGCAGCTGAACGATGCCGACATGTCCAACCTGCAACAGGCGGTGAATCGGGCGGCAGAAAAGGGAGCCAAGGACTCGCTCGTGTTGTTGCGTGACATGGCGTTCATCGTCAGCGTCCGCAACCGCACGATCGTCACGGCAATGGATAGCGAACACATGAAGGAGAACGTCTTCACGAACATCGATAGTGCCGTTATTGCGTAAGCGTCGCCGGACCGGTAGTCCGGCAACGGTTGTACCGGGGCTGGCCCTCTCCAGTGTGAGGAGGCCCCTCCGATCGGGTGGACCGACTGAAACCCGATCACGAATGATCATCAATCACTAGTGCGATACAGGAGGGTTTGTACCATGGCATTTCTGAGATCACTCTTCGCCGGCGTTTCCGCGCTGCGGAACCATCAAACCATGATGGACGTCATTGGCAACAACATCGCCAACGTCAACACCACCGGCTTCAAAGCAGGACGGGCGACATTCAGCGAGCTGTACGCGCAGACGCTGCGCGGCGCCAGCCGGCCCACCAATCTCACCGGCGGAACGAACCCGATGCAGGTCGGACTCGGCATGTCCATCAACACGCTGGACACGCAGTTCATGCAGGGCAACGTCGAGCAGACCAACGGCGACTATGACCTGGCAATCTCCGGCCCCGGGTTCTTCATCGTGAACGCTGGTGGACAGTCGATGTACACCCGGGATGGCAAGTTCACGCTGGATGCTGACGGGAGCATCGTGACAGGAGGAGGCGCGCGGCTTCAGGGAAAGATGGCTGACGCAAACGGCGTGATTCCCTCGGGGACAACGCTTGAAGACATCGTCATCAACGGGGACATCAAGTCGCCTGCCCGCGCCACGACCTATGTCAACTACTCCGGCAACCTGGATTCATCGGCGGACATCTACGCTGCTGGGCCTCCGGAAACCGGCGGTTTTACGAAAACGACCGCGAGTGTGTATGACTCCCTGGGTAACCGGATTGCGCTGGAGCTGAAATTCATGAAAACCGCGGCGAACACGTGGGACTGGACTGCGTCCGTACCCGATCCCGCGCCAGCCACGACCTCGACGGTTGTAGGAAACGGAACCCTGACGTTCAACTCCGGCGACGGCACGCTCCAGTCTGGGAGCCCGAGTCCGATCACGCTCACGCCGACCACGGGCGCTGATCCGCTCACGCTGGAACTGCGGTTCGGTACTCCTTCAGCCACGGCGCCCGGCGTGTTCTCCGGCATTACGCAGACATCGGGTGATTCTTCGGTGACCCCGCGTGACTACGACGGCTATACCTCCGGCACGCTCAAGAACGTGTCTGTCGACGCCACGGGGAAGGTCTCCGGAACGTTCACCAATTCCACCGTCCAGGTGCTCGCGCAGGTGATGCTGGCAGAGTTCAACAACTCGGGCGGACTGATGCGCATGGGGAACAACATGTTCACGCTTTCGGGGAACTCCGGCACCCCGGCCATCGTAGAGCCGGGCGAAGCCTCCGAGCTGTCGCCGGGTGCCCTGGAGCAATCCAATGTGGATCTTGCGGACGAATTCACCAAAATGATCACGGCGCAACGCGGGTTCCAGGCGAGCGCGAGGGTCATCACAACGAGCGACGAGTTCCTGCAGGAGGTTGTGAACCTGAAGCGGTAACAGGCCGGGGGAGTAGCACTTCCCGGTAAGACATGAAACAACCCGGGATTGCGACACGCGCGTTGTCGCAGTCCCGGGGTCCTTTGAACGGATCGGGAGAATCACATGATCGAGCTAACCAAGCTCCAGAACGCCAAGATCGTCGTGAATGCGGACATGATCGAGTTTGTGGAGGCGACCCCCGACACGATCGTGACGACCTCCACGGGGAAGAAGCTCATGGTCCAGGAAAGCGTGGAAAAGGTCATCGAGCTGGTCATCGCGTACAAGAGGCGTTGTCTCACAACTCCTCGAAAAAAGGCCTGAATTCGGCACCTTTGGCCACATCCACTCACCATCTGAACAATAGTAGCCACCAGCTCCCTCCCCGCATCGCTCGATATAACCAATAGACACATCCGTTTTGCCCTCTATCGCGGCTTTTCCGTGGCACGTGTTTTGACGAATGGTGGTAAAGAGTTCCACAACCCCTTTCGATGCCATGGCAAAAACACCGGAAGCTGCGACGCCGCAGCCCGCCACACCTCCAGAAACCGCAGAGAAGAGCGGTTTGCCGATGAAGAAACTCCTCATCTTCGGCATTCCCGTCTTTGTCGTCCAGCTTGTCGTCGTGTATTTCGTGATCACGAAAGTCCTTGCGCCGTCGCCGGTGCCGTCAGCAGATCACGCTGCGGCGGCAGCGAAAGGCCATGGGGGCGAGGCCGAGGGAGGCGAAAGCGCCGAAGCAAGCATCTACATCGTGAAAGATATCATTGTCAATCCCGCGGGGACCAACGGCACACGATTCCTGTTGACGACGGTCGGTTTTGAAGTGACCACTCCCGAAGCCAAGAAGGAACTCGAGGCAAAAGACGTGCAGGTGCGGGACGTGCTGAACACGGTCTTGACCGGGAAAGACCTGGTGACCCTGTCGATGGTGGAGCAGCGTGAGCCGCTCCGCCAGGAGATCGGAAAGAAGGTGGGAGAGCTGCTCCGCAGCGGCGACCTGACGAACGTGTACTTCAGCAAATTCATCATTCAGTAGCGAGCATCGCGTGCCGGAAATCTTATCCCAGCAGGAAATCGACAATCTGTTATCCGGAATTTCCACCGGACAGATTGAAGAGGTCGAGACGCCGGAAGAGCCGAAGAAGGCGGAGAAGGAAGCGATCACGTTCGACTTCCGTCTTCCGCACCGGCTGTCGAAGAACCAGCTCCGCACCTTCCAGGCAGTGCACGAGAGCTTCGGGGAGACGTTCAGCTCGTATCTCGTCTCGCGCCTCCAGACCAACGTGACCATCAATGTTTCATCGGTCGACCAGCTGTTCTATTCGGAATTCGTTCTCTCCATTGCCAGCCCCAGCTCGTTGTACGTCTTCCGCATTCAGGAATCGGACGCCCTTGCCGTGCTCGAGGTGAGCCCGCAGCTCCTCCTTGCGATGGTCGAACACTTGATGGGGGGTGTGGCGGAAGGCGAGAAGAATGCCCGTCCGATTACCAAGATCGAGCAGAGCATCGTCAAGGGGATCATTCAGCGTGCCCTGGCGGATATCCAGCGTGCGTGGAAGACGGTTGCAGAGTTGACCTTCAAGCTGGAACGCTACGAGATCGAGGGCGATTTTGTGCAGATCGCACCGGCGAGCGAAATTGTCATGGTGGTGTCCTTCGAAGTCGTGATCGGGACGCAGAAGTACATGATGAATCTTTGTTTTCCGACCTTCGCGCTGGAGGACGTGCTGGCAAAACTGAACACACAGCACTTCAGCGGGATCGGCACCGTCAAGGGAGAGAGCGATTGGCGCGCCCCCATCTTCCGCCAGATTGGGACGACCCAGGTGCAGGCAGTAGCGGTGTTGGGCGAAACCGTTCTGTCCCTGCGCGAGCTGCTCCATCTCGAAACGGGAGATATTCTCCGGACAAACATTCCCCTTACGGGTGAGGTGCAACTGCAAATTGGCGGGAAGACCCGGGCACGAGGCCGGCCGGGCATTTCCAAAGGCAAAATGGCGGTCAAAGTTTCCAAAGTCCTTCGAGATCAGTCATTAGGAGCGTAGACGGGTATGCAAGAGTCGATGTCAACTGAGAGCGAACACACACCTCCCCCCGAGGGAGAAGTCACTGCGGCGGGAGCTGATCCCGGGACAGGGGAAGGGGCAATGGCGGCCGAAGAGATGGCGATGAGCGCAGAGCCCGCTCTCGAAGTGCGGAGCGCGCAGTTCCAGACCCTGGAAGCGACGGCGTCTCTGGGTGGCGAACGCGACCGGAAGCTCGATCTGCTCATGGACCTCACCCTTCCCGTCGCCATAGAGCTGGGGCGGACCAACATGCTCATCCGCGATATCCTTGACCTGCAGCGGGGATCGGTGGTGGAATTCGAGAAGCTGGCCAGCGAGCCGGTCGATATCCTCATCAACGGGAAGAAGATGGCGGAAGGCGAAGTGGTGGTGATCGAAAAGCACTTTGGCATTAGAATCACGAATCTCGTCGATGCTTCGGAACGGGTGAAGGGACTGGGCCGCTAAGCCATGGAGTGGATGTTCCTGAAAATGCTTCTGTCGCTGGGTGCGGTGCTGGCCCTCATGTTCGGACTCGTCTTTGTGCTGAAGCGCTTCGTGCTCCCCGGCGGGGCCGCGACGGACATATCCGTACCGGTGCAGGTCCTCGGAAGAAAATCCCTGCAGCCCAAGAAGTCCGTCGTTATTCTTAAAGTTGCGGAAAGAATCCTCGTGGTAGGGGTCAGCGATCAGGGGATGCACATGCTGACAGAGCTGACGGAAGATGAAGTGCACAAGGCGGAAGCGAAATCGTCAGTTTCTTCCCCGCAAGGGCGGAAAAGCGGATTTGCCGCGCAGCTCCAGGCGACACTGAACACCATGGTCAACCGGACGTTGGAGAAGAAGAACGCATGAAACGCCTATTCATCATCGTCCTGCTGGTCCTTTTCGTGGCGGGTGTTGCCGATGCGCAAGACAAGGTCGTTCCGCTGCCCAAGATCTCCGTGGAGGTAGGCAAAGCGACGAAGCCGGAAGACGTATCCGTGACGCTGCAGATTCTCTTCCTGATGACGATTCTCTCGTTGGCGCCGGCAATCCTCATTCTCACCACGGCGTTCACCAGAATCGTGGTCGTCCTGCATTTCCTCCGCCAGGCGATGGGTACACAGCAGGTTCCGCCGGCACAGGTGCTCATAGGACTGGCAATGTTCCTGACCTTTTTCGTCATGGCGCCCACATGGTCGCGTGTGAACCAGGAGGCGATCCAGCCCTACATGAACAACACCATCACCCTGGAGCAGGCATATGACCGGGGCGTGGTGCCGATGCGTGAGTTCATGCTCCGCCAGACGCGCGAGGAGGACCTGGCGCTCTTCGTCCGGTTGGCCAGCGTGGACAAACCCCAGTCGCGGGAGGATGTCCCTCTTCATGCCCTGATCCCCGCATATGCCATTAGTGAGTTGCGGATCGGTTTTCAGATCGGCTTCCTGCTCTTCATCCCGTTTCTCGTGATCGACATGGTGATCTCCAGCATCCTGCTTTCCATGGGTATGATGATGCTGCCGCCTGTGCTCATCTCGTTGCCTTTCAAAATCCTTTTGTTTGTTCTGGTCGACGGCTGGCACCTGGTGATCCAGTCGCTGCTGGAGAGCTTCCGATGACATTGAACGAAGAGAGACGGCCATGAACGAACAACTTGTTGTGTATCTGTTTCGCGAGGCATTCTACACGATGTTGCTGGTGTCGTCGCCCATGCTGGTCCTGTCGCTTGTCGTCGGATTGGTCATCGCAGTGTTCCAGGCGGCGACGTCTATACAGGAAATCACGTTGACCTTTGTGCCCAAGATAATCGTTGTGGCGATTGTGGCGGTGCTGACGCTCCCGTGGATGATGGGAATCATGGTCAGCTTCACGATGACAGTGTTCAACCAGATACCCGGATTGGGGCACTAAGTCATGGAAGTTTACGCGCTCCAGCTGGTGCTTTCGTTGCTCCTCTTCCTGCGGTGCACGGCGATCATTGCGCTTGCGCCAATCTTCGGGCACGTAAGTGTTCCCGTCCAGGTCAAGGCGGGCTTCGGCGTGTTCATGGCGATGGTGTTGTATCCGGTGATCGCGGCGCAGCATCCGGTTGTGGACCTGCAGCTTGCGGGGCTTGTGGTCCTGGCCGTCCAGGAGGTTCTGACCGGCCTGCTCATCGGCTTTGCCATGGGGCTCGTGTTCGCGGGCGTACGTGCTGCGGGCGAGCTCATCGGGTTTGACCTTGGACTTTCCATTGCAACGGCATTCGATCCGGAGACGGGCGTGAACAATGTGGTGGGCGGCTTTCTCTACCTGGTGATGCTTCTGGTGTTCATGCTGTTGAACGGGCATCACCACGTGCTGCAGGCCATGCTCTTGAGCTACGAGACCGTACCCATCAGCGGTTTCACCGTCAACGGTGCGATGGCACAGCAGCTGGTGACGCTCTCCGGCGTGGTGTTTGTCATCGCGCTGAAGTGTGCGGCACCGATCATTGTTGCCTCGTTCCTGATCAACGTCGCCCTGGCGATCCTTTCGCGGGTCGCCCCGCAGGTGCAGGTGTTCATTATCAGTTTCCCGATCAAGATCGGTGTGGGACTCATTGTGTTGATGACCGCCGCCCCGTTTCTGGTGTACGCGTTCAAAACGCTGCTTGCCGGATTCGAGGAGGATATGGTCCAACTACTTCGGGTGATGTAGGGCCATGGCAGAAGATTCGTTCCAGGAAAAAACCGAACCAGCGAGTGATCGCAAGCGTGAGGAGGCGAAGCGCAAGGGCAAGATCGCCCGTAGCGTGGAGCTGAACTCCGCGTTCGTGCTCATGTTCGGACTCCTCATCATGTACTTCGGAGGGGGAGCGCTGGTCAACGGTCTTGCCACTATCGCCCGGACCGCGTTCATGGAGTCCGGCACACTGCCGGTCACCATGGATTCACTTCACCATCTGGTCAGCTCCGGCATGGTGAGCGTGGGCATGCTGCTCGCGCCCATCATTCTGGGCATCATGATCGTCGGCCTTTCCGCCGCATACGTCCAGGTCGGATTCGTCTATTCGCCGGAGGTGTTAAAGCCCAGCTTCGCCAAGCTGAACCCCGTAAACGGCATCCAGAAGATTCTTGTCTCGCGCCGGTCGCTCATGGAACTGGCCAAGAGCCTCTTGAAAGTATTTGTGGTCGGGCTGGTATCGTACTCCGCTCTGGAGAGCGTGATGATGGAAACGCCGACGTTGGTCGACAGCGACCCGTCGTCCTTCCTCGGCTTCCTCGGAGAGGCCGCTTTCGGGCTCGGAATGAAATCAGGGTTGGCGTTTCTGGTGCTGGCGGTCGGGGACTTCTTCTTCCAGCGGTTTGAGCACGAACGGGATCTGCGCATGAGCAAGGAGGAAGTGAAGGAAGAGACCAAATCCACGGAAGGGGACCCCATGGTGAAGTCCAGGGTCCGGAGCATCCAGCGCAGGATTGCGTACCGGCGCATGATGCAGGACGTGCCGAAAGCGGATGTGGTCGTGACCAACCCGACGCACCTCGCCGTTGCCCTGCGTTACGATGCCGAGGAAATGAATGCGCCCACGGTTGTGGCGAAAGGAGCGGATCTTGTGGCTCTGAAGATCCGGGAGATCGCCGAGGCGAACAAGGTTCCCATTGTAGAAGACCGTCCGCTGGCCCAGGCATTGTACCGTTCCGTGGAAATCGGACAGGAAGTTCCTGAAAAGCTCTTTCAGGCGGTGGCGCAGTTGCTTGCGTACATCTACAGGCTCAGACAGATGTCCAACTCATACGCGATGAACTGATCATATGGACGCGCTCGCAACAACGCAGGCACGCGGAGTATGGCGCTCCCCCATCAGACTGATGGGAGCGAACAGCGACGTACTGCTCGCGGTCAGCGTGATCTTCGTCCTCGCCCTGTTGATCATCCCCATCCCGGCGTTTTTGCTGGATGTGCTTCTGGCGACCAACATCACCGTTGCGATCCTGATACTGATGGTCTCCATGTACCTCACGAACCCCCTCGAGATTTCGGTGTTCCCGGGGCTTCTGCTGATTCTGACAATCTTCCGTCTGGGATTGAACGTCGCTGCGACCCGCCTGATCCTGGGCGATGGCTATGCCGGGGAAGTCATCACCGCATTCGGCTCGTTTGTGGTGAAGGGGAACTACGTCGTAGGGTTCATCATCTTTCTGATCCTCGTCTTGATCCAGTTCGTGGTCATCGTCAAGGGAGCCGGTCGCATTGCCGAGGTGGCGGCCCGGTTCACCCTGGATGGCATGCCGGGCAAGCAGATGGCCATTGATGCCGATCTGAACGCCGGAATGATCACGGAGAAAGAGGCCCGCGAACGGAGGCGTGAGATTTCCCGCGAGGCAGAGTTCTACGGGGCGATGGACGGCGCCAGCAAATTCGTCAAGGGAGACGCGATTGCCGGGTTGCTCATCAACATCGTGAACATCATCGGCGGCTTTGTGATCGGGGTTGCCCAGAGGGGCATGTCCTTTACCGATGCGCTGCAGACCTACACGCTGCTCACGGTCGGCGACGGCCTTGTAACGCAGATCCCCGCCCTCATCGTGGCGGT
>JADLEA010000051.1 GCA_020846365.1 Bacteroidota bacterium | reverse complement strand
TCAGGAAGGTGGGGGTTTCCATGAGCGACGTGGAGGGGCGCAGCACGGTGAATTGTCCGGAGGGCGCCTGAAACGCCATTCCATGCTCGAGTGCATTCCGGACGCCTGCCGTGTCCCCCAGCATCAGACAAACGCCTCCGCTGATCAGAACATCCCCGAGCCAGAGACCGCGATACACGGTGGGACCGGGTTGGAACTGCACGCCTCCGTCAACGATGTCTCTGATCTGATAGATATTCCTTGTGCTCGCGTTGATCAGATACTGCAAGCGGGGGTCAGGTACCTGAATCTCTCCTTGAGGCAACGGCGCGTGTTGAGTCCAGTACCGGATCACGCGCTCCCGTTCGGCCGGAAGATCGGGCATGACAAGGCGGTGATCCTTCCCGACTTTCCCGCCGAGCACCACGGCGGTCACGCTGCCGGTCCCGTCAGGCCAATGCAGCGTGAGCGTGTCCCCCTGTCGCGAAGACCGGATCGCGGAAGGCGACGTCAGGCAAAACGGCACGCCGTCAACCTGGACACGCCCGCTTTCCGCGTCCAACGTAAGATTCCGGCGGGAGCGGATGTGCAGCACGATCGGCGCTCTTCCGGCGGCGCTCGCATGCAGCACTTCCATTCGCATCAGTGGAGCGCGGAGGTCCAGCTCACGGCCGCATTCCCATGCAAGCTCCGCCCGATCTGCTGCTTTTCCCGAAAGCACTTCCTCAGCAGTGAGTGGAGTGCCCTGAGGGAACACCCAGAAACCGTTGAGTATGACATTGGGGTCCGGACTGTCGGCGGCCGCATGCGATTCGATGTTCAGATATCCGTCAGCATTCGCGTCTTCACCATCAAAGAGAAAGACGTAAGGCCGGTTCGCAACACCATCCGCCATGGGATCGACTGTGCGGTGAGGAGCACCTTCCACCTGCAGTGAGAGGAGCCGCATGCCTGCCCGGGGCTTGTAGGATTCGCAGACGCCCAGTGCCACACGCTTCCTGGAACCCGCTGCAACTTTCACCTTGTATCGTATGGGTCTGTTCGCCCCCCAGGCGACCGACCGGAAGATCGAATCAGTTCCGACGGGAGGCATGGCCCAGTTGCGTGTTCCATTCAAACCGCCGAGCCGTATGACGCTCTCCTGGCCGGTGGACAGAGAGGGAAGGGAATCGCCGGGTGGAATGATGCTGAACCCTTCCACCCTTATCGTATCATCTCCCGCGACAAGAACAGTCATGGGGATCGGGATGCGTGCGTCTGTGAAGAACTGACTGATGGCAGGGGAGGGATGGTCTCCGAACCCGAACGTCACCTCTGTCAGCGGTTGCGCATAGGGACCGGGGCCGAAATCATAGGCGAGACCGCCGTTTTGCGTGATGAGCGGCTTGTGCCAGTCGTCCGGCAAACAGATGGCGCTCATATGGCGCGCTGGAGAATACGGGAACCCAATTGCGGTCGATGGCCCATCCGCACGTCCGGCATGGAAGCTCATGCCTACGACGAGGAAGCAGAAAAGCACGCGAGCGATCAGCAGTTTTCCCTCCGTGAGTTTCAGCAAGTGCACCCGGACTGAATCCTTCTCCTGGGGGCATCCCACAATCATGCGACCTCGAGGCGAAGATGCGTCACCGAGAGGGCGGGGAGGTCCAGGCGCAGGTTGCCTGCGGACAACTCCGGTCGCACGGGGCGGGGCAGAATAACGTCCGGCTGATTGAAGGTATTGCATGCGTTCATGTCCGTGTGATTGATCATCCATCCTGTTGCTGATGCGGCCATCGCGCCGTCGCAGACAAGGCGCACCGACGTATTCTGTGCAGGATCGGGGTTCACGATTGTTACGTACATCGTGTGTTCGTCCCTGGATGCGGAGACAGAAAGCTCCGTTGCCGGCTTGCCTGCGCAGTCAAGCTTGAGCGAGCTCTTCCCCTGATGGTCTTTCATCAGCGCGAAGGCATGGAATGTCGGCGTGCGGATGCATCGCTCTCCGTCGGTCAGCAGAGGGGCCTGCAGGACATTTGCCACCTGAGCGAGGTTGCACATCGCGAGCTTGTCTGCCTGACGGTGAAACACATTCAGGCCGAGCGCTGCGGCGACGGCGTCCTTCATGGTGTTCTGTTGCCAGAAGCGGCCGTGTTCTCGTTCCTCTGCGAGATCGCTGAGATCCCATGTTCCCCATTCGTCGACCAACAGGTCAATGTGGCCGCGGTTCAGGGGCGGGGTGAGGGCGTCAAGATACGCACGTTGCTCCTTGATCGCCCGTTCGACATCATCGAAGGTGGACAGTTGCTCGCGCACAGTATCCGCCGTATACCGCGTCGACCTGCTCTTCCCCCAGCTGTAGTAGTGCATGGCGAACCCGTTGATGGGCGGGGCATATGTGCGCGCGGAGCTCAGAGCGGTGAAGAAACGCCTCGTCCAGTCCGTATCGTTGTTGTTGGGTCCCACGGCAATGAGGTAGGGTTGCACGTCGCCGCACGTCGGGACAAAGGTGGCAAAGCGGGCATAGAGGGCCGCGTATTCTTCGGCGCTCATATGTCCGCCGCATGCCCAGCTTTCGTTGCCGACTCCCCAGAACCGGACGCGGAATGGATCCGGCGCGCCATGGGCGATCCGTTGGTCGCTCAGGGAGCTCCCGGCGGGGAAATTGCAGTACTCCACCCAATCGCGCAGCTCCGCAGGCGATCCGCTCCCCATATTTCCTGCGACGTATGGTTGGGCCCCGATGAGCTCACAGAGGCGCATGAACTCGTGCGTCCCGAAGCTGTTGTCTTCGATGATCCCTCCCCAGGTGTGGTTTACGGTCCGGGGCCGACTGACATAGGGACCGATCCCGTTCCGCCAGTGGTAGTTGTCCGCAAAACAACCTCCGGGCCAGCGCAGCACCGGAACACCGAGCTCTTTCAAGGCGACCACTGCATCCCGCCGGAGTCCGTCGATGTTCGGTATTGCGGACTCCCTGCCCACCCAGATGCCCCCGTACGTCGCCGTGCCGAGATGCTCCAGAAAATGGCCATGAAGCTCGGGCCTGATGACCGCGATGGGGGAGTCGATATGAACGATAACAGATCGTTCCATGCAGGTGGGGTCAACCGATGTGAATGGTTTCGAAAAAAGGAATCACGGCAGGACCGCGCCCGCTCTCAGGACGACTGTTCCGGCGTCTCTTTCCTGCGGGTCCATGAACGTTCGATCTCCTCCAGGGTCCGCCCTTTAGTTTCGGGGACGAAGACCGCGACCACGATGATGGTGATCACGCAGAAGAGCGCATACAGCCAGAACGGAAACGCATGGTGGAACATGCTGATCAGCCCGGGGTCTTCATCGATCATCGGGAATGTCTGGGAAACGACAAAGTTGGAAGTCCAGAGGAGCAGGACCGCAATAGCCATGGCGCGGCCGCGAAGGCGCGTGGGGAAGATCTCCGAAAGGACCACCCAGACGACCGGTCCGAGTGAGAGCGCGAAGCATGCGATGTAGCCGAGAATAAACACCAGCACCCACGCGGCGGTCGTCCCGATGTACGCCGCCCAACCCAGACCGATCAGGGAGACGGCCATGCCGCCGGCGCCAATGATCATGAGCGGTTTTCTGCCCAGCTTGTCCACGGTCCGGATTGCCACAAGGGTGAACAGGACATTGCAGGCGCCCACGATCACCGTCTGGAGGAGTGCGACATCAGTGCCCGATCCGAGAGACTTGAAGATCTCGGGGGCATAGTACATGAACACGTTGATTCCGGTGATCTGCTGGAGGATCGCCAGCCCCATGCCCAGGAGCATTGCCCGTCTCAAGCCGGGCTTGAAGAGCTCGCGAACCGATGACGCCTCATGAGCGATCGCATCCTTGATTGCCCTGACGTCGCCGGCGGCGCGCTCGGGAGATGAGAGTCGCATGAGGATTGCCTCTGCGCGTTCCGACTCGCCCTGCTTGACCAGCCAACGAGGACTCTCGGGGATTGTCAGGAGGGTGAGCATGAACAGCACTGCGGGAAGAGCTTCGGAACCGAACATCCACCGCCATCCTGTCGTCGTGTTCCAGGACTCGGTTCCCATTCCCGCGATGGAGTAGTTCACAAAGTAGACGAGGAGGATGCCGGACACGATGGCGAATTGGTTGAAGGAGACCAGTCGTCCGCGGATCTCCGGAGGGGAGATCTCCGCGATGTAGAGGGGAGAGAGCATCGAGGCCATCCCGACGCCGACGCCCCCGATGATGCGGGCGACATTGAATTCGATAAGATTGTCGGGGATGGCGGACCAGATGGCCGACACGGTAAAGAGGAGTGCGGAGAGAAGAAGGGCACGTTTCCTGCCGAAGCGGTCGCTGAGCGTCCCTGCCGTCCCGGCGCCGATGATGCACCCGAGGAGCGCGCTCGATGCAGCGAAGCCGGTCTCGGCGGCGTTCAGGCCGAAATAATCGCGCAGGAAGCCGATCGCCCCTGCGATGACCGCGGTATCATAACCAAAGAGAAGACCGCCGAGCGCAGCGACGGTGCTGAGGAGCGTGGCATACGAGGCAGGTTTCATGTCATGGTGATCACTTCCAGGCCTCGCAACCGGCAAACGGCATGTGGACGCCAGGCTGGTACCGCGGGCGTGGACGATAGGTGTTGATCCCCGGCACGGCCTTTCCGCGCAGGAGGAACGGTGCTGCCATCTCCGGCTTGAGCATGCGCGTTGTGGTGGGAACGTACCGGATAGTCAGTCCCATCCGCCATTGATCGGAGCTGTTGGCTTCGGAACCGTGGATCAGATTGGGGTGATGTATCGAGGCGTCGCCGGCCTTCAGAATCACATCGACGGCCTTGGATTCATCGACGTGCGCATCGCTCATGGCAGAGCCCAGTACGCTGTCCACATCGGTCCGTTGTTGTACGGCTTCAAGGGTGAGATGGTGGGTCGACGGAATGACGCGCATGCATCCGTTTTCCGGCGTGGAATCCGAAACGGCGAGCCAGAGGGTGACAACCTCCATCGGGTCCAGCGGCCAGTAGCTCCCGTCCTGATGCCAGAGCACGGCCTGGCCGGTCCGGGGCGGCTTGCAGATGTAGTGGGTGGCGAACAGCGCGATGTCCGGGCCTACGAACTGCTGCGCAACATCCAGCAGGCGGTCGTCGCTGACGAGCCGGATCCAGAAAGGATCGTTCCAGGCAAGATGGGCGTGGAGCTGCTCCGGCCTGACGCCGGGGTTGTGCTCCAGCAGCCAGTGCACGTGCTGTTGGGCTTCCGCCACCAGGTCGACATCAATGGCCTTACGCACGATCACATATCCATCGCGGTCATAGGCCGTCTTCAGGTTGTCTTGCATGGATTCCTCCTTCACTGATCGTCAGGGGCGTCACAGGTGGGCGGGTACGCGCACGGTGCGCTGAGAGGAGATACGAGTTTTATCCCAATAATGCAACGATGTTTCAGGATGGGAACGGGCCCTTCAGCAGCTCCGAACAACGATAGAGGCAGCGGGGAACATGGAAACATCCCTTCCACTTTCCGCCTTTGATCGGAAGCAGAACTTCTCCCCGTCTGTTCAGATACCCGAACCATTCCCCGTACTCCGGATCCGGGAAGTGCTGCCAGGTGTACTCGTGCAACCGCTCGAACCAGGTCCAGCACTCCTGCCGCCCCAGACGGACAGAGCCCATGAGCAGAGCGAGAAGGGTTTCGAGATGGACCCACCACATTTTCTGATCCCATTCCAGTTGCTGGAGCGGTTTGCCGTGCGCATCCATGAACGCAAAGATGCCGCCGTGTTCGCGGTCCCAGGCGAACTCCAGGATCCGAAGGATCGTGTCCACCGATTTTGCCGCCAGCGCGGTGTCGTTACGCTCCAACGCGAGCTCCATCAAGAACCACATGCCCTCCAGACCGTGGCCGGGATTCAGCAACCGGCCTTCAAACGTGTCCGGATGTGAACCGTCCGGCGAGACATGCTCAAACACGAGACCGGTCTCACGGTCGATGAACAGGTCTGTGATCTCCTTCGCCCAACCGTCATTCATCGACTCCCATTCGTCCGGGGGGATGAATTCCTTCAGCTCACGGGAGAGATTGAGGAGCATCATAGGGTGCGCGAACGAACGCATCGGACGCGACCAGGATACGGCCTTGCTGTAGATTCCCTTGGGGTTGTCCCGTCGCCGCAGTACGTTGCGGAAGCTTGTGAGAGCGATGTGCCTCGCCTCATCGTCCCCGGTCGCGAGCGCATACTGGCCGAATGCCATGGCGGCAAAGCAGTCGGTGAAGATATTGTACGGCTGCACCAGCGGGTCGCCGTCGCGATTCAGCGAGAAGTACCAGTTGCCGTCTCCGTCCCGTCCGTGCGCACGGAGAAACTCTGCCCCGTGACGCGCAATGTCAAGCCATGACGGGCGCCTTTCCAGGCGATTGTAGAGCATCGAAAACGTCCAGACCTGCCGGGCCTGCAGCCAGACGAACTTGTCGGTATCGTACACTTCGCCGCGGCGGTCAAGACAGGTGAGGAAACCTCCCTCGGGATCGATGGAGTGGGTCTCCCAGAACGGGAGTACGTCCGAAAGCAGGGCGGCGGCGTACTGTTGCTGGAGTGCTGCGGGTTCCGGAAGAGGTCGCTTGATCATGCGGGTTCCCGCTGGATGACTCTGAGCTCCGGGAGGTCCACCCAGGCCCGTGTGCGCCACGATTCAATTCCCTTCTCCGCCAGCTGTACCCCCTTGGCTCCCTCGAGAAGATTCCATGGGAAGGGTTCGTCCTTCACGACATGGCGGAG
>JADLEA010000050.1 GCA_020846365.1 Bacteroidota bacterium | reverse complement strand
GCTTCGCTCGATGATCGAATCGCTGCGCAGAAGCACGCGCACCGTGTCATACACACCTGCGAAGCGCAGGACGACACCTCCGTTCCAGGTTGAAGACAGACGAAGGACGATTCTCGCTCCCTACTTTGCGCCGTTCTACTCGGGCTTCATCGCAGCTCCGTTCGAGGCGATGGGATACGCGGTTGAAGTCCTCTCGCCAAGCGACAGGGAGTCACTGGAGTGGGGCTTGAAGTACACGAACAATGAAATTTGCTACCCGGCCATACTGGTCATCGGAGACGTCATCAAAGCGCTGCGATCGGGCAGATACGCGACCCGGGACGTGGCCATCGGCCTGACGCAAACCGGCGGACAATGCCGGGCTTCCAATTATGTTCCGTTGCTCAAGAAAGCTCTCGTCGCCGCCGGATTCGGAGATGTGCCGGCCATTGCGGTATCAACGTCCGGCCAGAATCAGAACGCACAGCCCGGGTTCGACGTCAGCACGACAATGCTTCTCCGCACGGGTCTCTGGGCTATCGCCTTTGGCGACGCGCTCTCGCGCATGTACTATTCGACCAGCGTCAGGGAATTGGACAAAGGGGCGGCAAGCGAGCTTGTCGAGAAGTACAGCGCACTTGCCTATGAACCTTTGCGCCGTTCGGACGCAGATACGATCGTGGCGTTGTTGACTTCTGCGGTCGAGGAATTCAACAGGGTACCCGTCCGCCCCGGGCTTCTGCCGAAAATCGGAATCGTGGGGGAGATCTATGTGAAGTACAACGATTTCAGCAACAACTTCCTCATCCGATGGTTGCAGGACCAGGGAGTAGAGGTGGAGTTGCCGCCACTCATTGACTTCTTCACGCAATATTTTGTGAATGTCGAGTGCAACACGCGATGCCATCTGGACAAACCCGGTTTGTCCACGCTGCTCGCTTCGTTCTTTGAGCGCGCCGTGCAGCACCGGCTGGATCGCATCGAAACCGTACTGCGAAACTACGTCCGCTACAAACATCAGACCACGCTTCGTGAGCTCTCCTCCAGGGCTTCGCGCGTTCTCAGTCTGGCAGATCAGTTCGGGGAGGGATGGCTGATTCCCGCCGAAATCAGCTCCCTTGCCGAAGAGGGGGTGAATAACGTGATTTGCCTCCAGCCCTTCGGGTGCATCGCCAACCACATCGTGGCGAAGGGGATCGAGAAGAGGATGCGCGATCTCTATCCGGGACTCAATCTCCTCTACCTGGATATGGACGCCGGTGCAGGCGACGCCAACCTGCATAACCGGCTCCACTTCATGATGCAGGGAGCCCGGGAGGAACGAGGGCACACCGGCCCCACCGGCTTTACAGCGAGGAAAATAGTCCGTAGATTCAGCAAATCCCTCGCAGTCTGATGATAACCGAACGACGCATCAGGACCGGTGCATTCCTTGTCGGGGTGCTCCTCTACTTCACATTGAAGACGGCCGTGGAAAGCGTGTTTCCCTACGGCAAGCCGCTCATCAACCTTCCGCAGCAGCTCGGCTTCAATATCCTCCTGTCGTTCCTGATTAACCTCATTCTCGGGATCGGCACACAGAGGATCAACGACGGTCTGGAGGAGAAGATCCCGTGGCAGGAAGCAGCTACCAGGAGACTTGTCGTCCAGGCTGTGGTTACCGGATTGTTTGTGCTCGTCATGGTGTCGTTGTTCGCGTCGGTGATGATCTTTGTCATCCTTCCCTATCGCGATCCTGTTGAGTCGTTCATCCGGGCCATCGTGGTGGGAAGCGTCTTTGCGATGGTCATGAGCCTGTTCTACACGGCCGTGTATTTCTACGAGCAGTGGGGACGCTCGCGGTTGGAGGCGGAGCAGCTCAAGCGGGAGAACCTTCAATCCCAGTTCCTGGCGTTGAAGAACCAGGTCAGCCCCCATTTCCTCTTCAACAGTTTGAGCACGCTCGGCAGTCTCATCCCGGAGGATCAGAAACGCGCTTCGGCATTCGTGCAGAACCTTGCGAGCGTCTATCGGTATGTCCTGCAATCCATGGACCGGGAGGTGGTACCGCTGGAAACCGAACTCCAGGCGGCCCGGGCGTACATCTTCCTTCAACAAACCCGTTTCGGCGAGAGCCTGCAGGTGTGCCTGGATATCCCGGATGCGAGCAAACATTTGGGCATCGTGCCGTTCACACTCCAGCTTCTCCTGGAAAACGCCATCAAACATAACATCGTGTCGAATGAGCGGCCGCTCACCATCTGGATGTCGGTGGAGGACGGAAACCGGCTTGTCGTGAAGAACAACCTTCAGAGAAAACAGTCCGTGGAATCAGGTGAGGGAGTCGGGTTGCGCAATATTGTGAAACGTTATGATCTCCTGGGCGAGGCGGATGTGATGATCAACGAGACAGAAACGGAGTTCGTCGTTACGCTCCCATTGCTGAAAGACGGACGCCTGTGAGAGTCGTGATCATAGAGGACGAGCCCCTTATAGCGAGGAAACTCGCAAGTCTTCTGACGGAATGCGACGCATCGATTGGTGTGGAAGCCAGTCTGGAGAGCATCGAGGCCTCGGTGAAGTGGCTGGAGGACCACCCGCTGCCGGATCTGCTCTTTGTGGATATCCAGCTCTCCGACGGGCTGTGCTTCGAGATCTTCAAACGGGTTGACGTGAGGTGTCCCGTCATCTTTACGACCGCCTACGATGAGTATATGCTGCAGGCGTTCAAGGTCAACAGCATCGACTACCTGCTGAAGCCGGTCAGCAAGGAAGATCTGTCTCAAAGCCTGCGCAAGTACAGGCAGCTGAAGGAATCCTATGCGGAAGGCGCGGCCCGGAAGGAACTCGGAGCCCTCCTGGAGACCTTGACTCAAACGGCCCCACGGTACAAGTCCCGATTTGTGGTAAAAGCAGGTCAGGGCTGGATTACGATCTTCGAAAAGGACATCGCCTATTTCATGAGTGACCGGAAGTTGACGTTTCTGGTCACACGTGAAGGAAAGAGGCATGTCATGGATGAGTCGCTGGATGACCTGGAATCTCAGCTTCATCCACATGAGTTCTTCAGGGTCAACCGTCAGTGCATCGCCAACGCCGGTTCCATCGCGGCGGTGCACGCGTTCTTCAACGGGAAACTCAAACTCCTTTTGAAGCCCCAAACGGAGGAGGAAGTGCTTGTGAGCAGGAAGCGGGCTCCGGCGTTCAAGAAGTGGCTGGATCAATAACGGGCCGGTCGCCGTCCGATCTACTGATCCACGCCCTTTCTACCCCAGGCCTGAAGGCATCCGTGGCGAGGAGAGAAGCCCTGCAAAGAGTTGCCACCGGCGTGCCGGCTGGTCTATCGTTCCCCCCAACCTCTCGATATATCCCCTGACGAGGTCCTGCCCGAGGTTGTAGTTGATCACGTAACTCCGATACGTATCGAAGAACTTCGTGCGTTGTTGTGCCCGCTCGGGAGACATGAGCGCGTACTTCTCCAACCATCGGGCAGCTTCTTCGCGGCTGATCTTGCCGTCCAGGTAGCGGCGCGCGGCCTCATTGCCCGCGTAGGCCAGCCGCTGTACCAGCGCATGCACGCGGTAATATTGTGCGGCTTCATCCCGCGGTAGTCCGGCCAGGGGGAAGAGGATCTCCTTCTCGAACTCCACTCTCTCGTCTCCCGGGAATGCCATCTCGATTCCGAAGTTCGCGGTTCCTTCGGCGATAAGTGATTGCGGGCTGAAGAGGGCATACACCGAAAACTCCATCCACCCTTGTTCGCGGACGAGGTGCTCTTCCAGAAGGCTGTTGTACACATGGTGTCCCGGGTATCCTTCGTGGCAGGCCAGGTCCACGGCGCGATCGATGGGAATCGGGAAATCCACATTCATCTGTATCAGGCTGTGTCCGCCGCCTTTGTACCAGTTGTATCCGCTCCAGGATTTTCCGGTGACGTATTCCAGGGAGAAGTCATCCCCGGCGGGGAGCGCAACGTGTTGCGCTGTGCGCCGCCTCCCTTCGGCTATGGCTGCATTGAAGACACGGTCCAGCCGGTCCCGTGGGATGATGAATCGCTTCGAATACGCCTGGTAGCGTGCCGGAATCTCTCCGCTTCCCGGCAGAAGGTCACCGACGCTCTTCAGGAGTGAAGCAAAATGTTCTTCAGGAAAAGTGGGAGGGACGGCATCGTACAGTGCCTCTGCTTCCTCGTCGAATGTGCGCTTGCGTCCCTGCAGCATCGACACCCTGACGCCGAGCGCTTCCGATTGGCGGAGCAGATAACGGTGGCGGAGGCGGATGAGTTCTTCCTCGCCATCGACGGATGTCCGTCTCAGATCGCCGGCCAGTGCTTCGGCCCGTTTCGCGATTGCCTCCAGCGAAGGATGATCGAGGTCCACGTCGCTCTTCCACTCCGGCGGACCGTAGTATGCGTCCACGTAATCTGGATCGTGCAATCCGACGGATAGCACCAGCCGGACGTATTCTTCAGAAGGGGCAGTGAGAGAGGTTCTCTGGGAGGGAATCGGCATGGCACGTTCTCGTTGGTGTGAGAGAATGTGCGCAGCAGATAGATGAAATGCAAACGGCGCGCCAGTGTACTGTACGTGCAACAGGCGTACTGCATGTGCGGGACGAGTCCGTGGTTTCGATCGCCATTGTGCGCAACCTCGAAGCCCTGCGGCTACCGCACGTCATACCGATGGAAGCCGAACACCGATGCCCCGAGTGCAAGCAGGCCGAACAGGCCGAGGAGGCAGGCATCGATCAGAGAGCTCTCCAGAACCTCTCCCATGGATGCTTTCACGGGCGCAAAGCGTGGGAGATCGCTCACATCCAGCGTCCCTCGCTCCCGCGGCGCGCTGAAGGAAATGCCACTTTCCGAATCCACGGTGATCCGGAATCCCCCGGTGTTGCCGCTTTCCTGCTGCTTCTTGTCGACGTGCGCCTTGAACTCACCGCGATAGCGTTCCATGGCCTCCTCGTTCGCATTCTTGAGGCCGATACCGGTGTGCGCGATCTCCATTGCGGCGAGTTGATAGGCGGCAGCAGGCGAGCTCCGGGCGAGGAGAAACGCCAGTTGCTCCTGCGTTGCGCGCCGGTTGCGGAGGTCTTCCTGGATGCGCACGCCATAGGCGTCGATTTCGGATTGCACCTTCTTCCGTTCCGCGTCGTCTTCCTCCATCCAGCTCCAGAGGTGTTCCTCTCTGTATGCCTCACGGGCTTCCTTGCTGAGGCCGCGCATCTCCGCCTCCCGCGCGCGCCACCGTTCCGTCATGGCCGTCATGTGCTTTTCCCATTGATCCTTGGCATACCCATCGCGCTGCGCATCCACCTCTGCTACAGTAGGGACTGTGATGAGCTGCTCTGCGGCCATGACGCCGAGGCGTGGGAGGATGAGCACCATGCTCAGCCAGACGACCAGACATGCCATGAACGAGACCGCGGAATTCCGTGTCCATGTGGAGATCGCTATTCCTCCGATCACCCAGACGGTGAAGAAGAGGAGTGAGACACCAAGCAGAAGCGCTATCCTGGTCCAGTCGTCGAATGTGAGCGGTATTCCCGAGAGAGTCACGATGAGGATGCCCAGGGCGATAGGAATCGAGAGGGAGAGTATCAGGCCGCTCCATATGCCCGCGGCCTTTGCGAGCACATAGGTCTTGCGCGGGACCGGGTTCGCCATGGAGAGCTGAAGCGTGCCGCTCTCCCGCTCGCCGGAGATCGCGTCATAGGAAAAGAGGATTGCCATCAGGGAGAGCACGATCTGGACAAGGAACACAAAGTCGAGCGTCCGGAAGACCGCATAGATCGGATCGTCTGAGTACACACTGTGGACCAGCTTTACGGGAGTCATGCCGCTGATGGTAGAGAGCCGTCCCACGTCATTGTGCACGCCGCTCACAAAGACCAGGAGGGGGTCAGGAGGGCGGAGCGCAGTGTGACTGAGTCCCATCCAACTGGACGCTTCCCGCAGCTGTTGCTCGCCGAGCTGCAGCGCGGTGGTGTATTGCCGTTGGCCCGCGTGGTATTCCTGAATGCCCACCGCCAGACTCATGAGAATGAGCAGGGCGACCACGCCAAATGTCACGGCGAATTTCTGACTGAGCAGTATGCCGCGCAGTTCACGGGTGAATACGGTCTTGAACATTCCTTCGATCTCCTAGCGTACGTCGTAGCGCAGGAAGGCAACAACCGCCCCTGCCATGAAGAGCAGTGCAAAAGCAGCCAGCACGCCCGCTTCCACCACTGCCTTGCCGCCGACCTCCGTCAGCGTGAGAGGAGCATAGACGAAGGCAGGGATCTCATGCGGATTGATCGGTTTCGGCGTCTGGCTGTCGTCATCCACCATGCGCCAGACGACCATGGCGCCCCCGGGGTTCATGCCGGTTTTGGAGGTTATGAACTCGGCATACGACTTCTGGTACGCGTCGGCCGCGGCGGCGAAGTGTTGTTTGAGTTCAAGCGAAGTGCCCGCCAGCCGGGAAACGGCGAGCGAAAAGCTTGCCGCCGGCGAGACGCGGGCGATGCCGAAAGCCAGTCCCTCCTGCTCCTCCTGCTTGTTCCGCCGCTCCTCATTCAACCTGCCGCTGAACTCGCGCATCTTCTTTTCCCGTTCGTCAGCGATCGTCTCCATGTGCTTGTGGAACTCTGCAATCATCTCCTGGGGATTCCCCTTCTTCGCCGGCTTGAAGTTGGACATGGCAGCCCGGTCCTCCGTCCACACCTGACTGCTGAAGCGGGCTTTCTGGGCTGCAACCGCATCCACGGACGGAACATCCACTGCGCGCCCCGCGACCATTACCG
>JADLEA010000049.1 GCA_020846365.1 Bacteroidota bacterium | reverse complement strand
GCGTTGCTGCTGGATGAGGGGAGCTTCGACGAGCTGGACATGTTTGTGGAACACAGGTCCTCCGATTTCGGACTGGACAAACAGCGCTATCCCGGCGACGGCGTGGTCACGGGAACCGGAGCCATCCAGGGCCGGCCGGTATGCGTGTTCAGTCAGGATTTCACCGTCTTCGGCGGATCGCTTTCTGAAGCTCATGCCGAGAAGATCGTCAAGATCATGGAGCTGGCGATGAAGATCGGCTGCCCGGTGATCGGCCTTAACGATTCGGGCGGCGCACGAATCCAGGAAGGCGTGGTCAGCCTGGGCGGCTATGCGGATATCTTCCTCCGGACCACGCTGGCCTCGGGGGTGGTGCCCCAAATATCGGCCGTTCTGGGGCCCTGCGCCGGTGGCGCGGTATACTCGCCCGCAATTACCGATTTTGTGCTGATGGTGAAAAACACCAGCTACATGTTTGTCACCGGCCCCAATGTCGTGCGCACGGTGACGCATGAGGCAGTCACGGCTGAAGAGCTGGGCGGGGCCATGACCCATGCAGTGAAGAGCGGTGTGGCACATTTTGCCTGCGAGAACGAAGCCGTCTGCCTGGAGACCATCCGGGCGTTGTTGTCGTACCTCCCGCAAAACAACGCCGAGGATCCGCCTGTCCGCACCTCGTCCGACAGTCCCGACAGGAAAGAAACTGCACTGGACACTCTGGTTCCGGAGAATCCTAACAAGCCATACAACATGGCAGATGTCATCCACCATGTGGTCGACAACGGAGAGTTTCTGGAGGTTCATCAGCATTTTGCGCAGAATCTCCTCGTCGGGTTTGCGCGTATGGACGGGCAGCCCGTGGGGATTGTTGCGAACCAGCCCTCCGTTCTGGCCGGCGTGCTGGACATCGATGCTTCCAGGAAAGGCGCGCGCTTCGTGCGGTTCTGCGATGCGTTCAACATCCCGCTGCTCGTGTTTGAGGATGTGCCGGGATTCCTTCCCGGAACAGACCAGGAGTGGCGGGGGATCATCGCCAACGGCGCCAAACTGCTCTATGCTTTCTGCGAAGCAACAGTCCCTCGCATCACGATTATTACCCGGAAGGCCTACGGCGGTGCATACGACGTGATGAATTCGAAGCATATTCGCGGCGACATGAACTTTGCCTGGCCAGCGGCGGAGATCGCCGTCATGGGACCCAAAGGCGCAGCGGAGATCATCTTCAAGCGCGAGATTGACGCCGCTCCTGACCGGGAAAAAGCGCTTGCCGAGAAAGAGCATGAGTACAGGGAGAAATTCGCTCACCCTTACCTTGCCGCCAGCCGGGGCTACATCGATGCGGTCATTGAGCCATCCGAAACGCGCCCGCGTTTGATACGTGCATTGCGACTGTTGGACAGCAAGGTAGACCAGAACCCCCGCAAAAAGCACGGAAACATCCCCCTTTGATTCGCTTTCGCCCCCGGTCAGGCGCGGTGGCACAGGGTTTGCTCTATTCACAGAGATGGGAGCCAGGCAGCAGCTCCGCAGGTACCGGGGAGCGGTCCGGGGTAAACCGTTCTCTTTGTGATACCTCTGCGGGGTCGCTCAAGTGTTGCTTGACACTTTGGCTCTGAACGTGTATAATAAAAGAACGCGTGCGTTCGTGGGGCACGCGCCGAACTGCAATGGTGAACATGAGAAGGGAAGTCTGATGCGAAGAGCGTGTGCAGTGGCAATTGCAGCTGTGATTCTCTCAGGGTGTGCCTCCGAACCGACGATCCAGGAAATCCCCCCACCGCCACTTGCCACAGCGCTCTCCGATTCTCTTCCTGCGCATCCTTTCGAGTCGGAAGCTTTCGAGAGTCCGGATTATGTGCTTGAGCAGTACGGGGTCCCCAACGATACGCTGATCGCTGCCATGCTTGAATCGGCGCGACAGCACTACGTCTCAGCAGCCGGCGCGGCGGAGAATGGCGATTCATCCCGTTCCGTGATCCAGTTTGAAGAAGCGATCGCCATTCTGGATGAGCTGAGCTACATTCCCGACATCGAATCCAACAAGGATTTCAACGACCTCAGCAGGGCCGTGGTCGAGGACTACGAGCACTACATCACGAGCATCGACAGTCTATCGACGGAAAGCTCCATTTTTGCTCTGCGGGAGAAACTCAACCAGATCGTCGAGCTTCCCGACACCACCGCACTCGGTCCCCCCCGGCCCATCATACAGGGTACGACGATCCCCCTGGTGATGAACGATCTGGTCGACCGGCATATCCAGTTCTTCCAGGGGCGCGGGCGAGAGCATATGGAACGCTGGCTCAAAAACTCAGGCCGATTCTTCCCGCTGTTGAAGAGCATACTTCTGGAGGAAGGCGTTCCGGAGGAGATCGCGTTTCTCTCGATGGTGGAGAGCGGCGTGAATCCGCGGGCCCGTTCCTGGGCTCGAGCGGTTGGAATGTGGCAGTTCATGAAAGGCACCGGCCGACTGTATGGCTTGCGGACAACGTACTGGTACGATGAACGTCGTGATTTCGAGAAGGCGACCCGGGCGGCGGCAAGGCATCTGAAAGATCTGTACGAGGAGTTCGGCGATTGGTATCTGGCCATGGCAGGATACAACTCCGGCGCGGGACGGGTGTATTCCGGCATTCGCCGAACCGGCACGACCGATTTCTGGGAAATGCGCAGACGCCTGCCGCGAGAGACCCGCAACTACGTGCCTACGTACATCGCCGCAGCAGTAATTGCTATGAACCCGCGAGAGTACGGCTTCGGAGACCTGGAACTGCACCCCCCGATAACGTTCGACGTGGTCACGATCAACGATTGCGTGGATCTGGATGTGCTGGCAGATTGTGCAGCAACGGACCTGGAGACGATGCGTGATCTGAACCCGGAGCTTCTTCAGCGCTGCACCCCCCCCGGGGTCAAGTCGTACCGGCTGAGAATTCCCAAGGGACAGGTCGCACGGTTCACGGAGAAATATGCGCAGCTCTCCGATGCCATGAAACGGGACTGGATCGCCCACACCGTTCGGAAAGGTGAGACCCTCGGGGGCATTGCAGCACGGTACGGGATTTCCGTCGGCATCATCTCTGAAACCAACAAGATCAGTTCGTCCAGACGGCTCTCCATCGGGTCGACGCTCGCAATACCTGTACCCAAGGGATCCTCGCGTCATGCCGCGCTCGTTGCCTCGGCATCTGCAGCAGATGAGGATCGCCAGGCAGTCCGGTCACGCGCGCCCCGCAACCGTTCGAGAGTGGAAAAGGCGCTTGCCCAGGCAGCCCGGCGTTCCACCGAGGCCCCGAAGGACATGACGCGACTTGCCTACACGGTGAAACGCGGGGATACGATCGGCCATATCGCGGAATGGTTCGCCTGCCGCGCCGCTGACATCCGGAACTGGAACGATATCCCGTACGGCCGCCCAATCCGGGCAGGTCAGGAACTGGAAGTGTTCGTGGCCAGTCGTCTCGTGAACCGTTACCGGTCGATCGACCAGATGTCGTTCGACGAAAAAGAGAAACACGTCCGGCCGCGTGCGGTTGCCGTTGCCGACCAGACCTCCGAAGAGACTGGCAATTACATCGTGCGTGAGGACGACACCCTGGGAAAGATCTCCCTCGAGCATGGGGTGAGCGTCG
>JADLEA010000048.1 GCA_020846365.1 Bacteroidota bacterium | reverse complement strand
GGATTGCCGAAGGATACGGACATCTATTCCTACTATGATCTGGACTGGATCGTCACGATTCCCAACATGGATCCACATGTGAAGCAGTTCGAGGTTCTGGAGGAAACCAGAGACCACGTTGTCGTTCGCACAGGTTTTGAAGCGGTGATCAGGAAGCAGTTCGCCGATCCAATGCCCGCCTTCCTTCGATTCGAGACCGATGCGATTGAGAAGATGAATGCTTTCCGGTTCGACGATCCCTGGGATGACCGCCGGTATTTCTCCGAGGGCGACAACCAGATCGCCGGCGTTGGAGACGGCTTTGCCAGGAATTCGGCGGCCTGGCTGGAGACTGTGAAGTCGCTTCATCCCGCCTTCCCCGTGTACGGAAGCGTGTGCGAAGGGCAGGAGATGCTGTGGCGGATTATCGGCTCAGAAAACGTCATGCTCTGGATTGGACTGTATCCCGATGAACTCGCCAGATTCATTGAGCGCCTGGGGGAATTTGTGATCGGCATTACGAGCGCCCAGATCAAGGCAGCCGCCGGCAGGCTGGATGGCATGGTGATCTGGGGAGACGTCGCCTACACCAGGGATATGTTCTTCTCCCCTGCGTACTGGCGAAGATGCTTCAAGCCCATCGTCAAGGCAATCGTCGACGAATGCCATGCGCACGGACTGCCTGTGATCTACCATGGTTGCGGGAACGTCAGAAGGATTTTCCAGGATTTCATCGATGTCGGGGTGGACGCCTACAATCCGCTCGAGGCGAAGGCAGGCATGGACGTCGTCGCACTCCGCCGCCAGTACGGGCACGCCATCGGCTTTTGCGGAAACCTGGATGTCGTCACATGGGCCCATGGCACCAGGGACGAGATCAAGAGGATGGTGCTAACCAAATTGAACGCAGCCAAAGGCGGGGGGTACATCGTGCAGTCTGATCACTCCGTGCCGAGCAACATCTCAGGCGAAAACTACGACTTCGTCATCCGGCTCCTGCGGGAATTTGGACGGTACCCGCTGAAGCTGGGTGCGTTTGATGTTCCTGACCTCCGGTAGGACTCATGGTTCGCGCGGTGCGGGGACCGCACGGGACGTGCAGCCCGGATCGGCTACTCAGCACCCAGCGCAAAGGTGTGTACCCTGGTGTAGTTTCTCCCAACCGCAACCACAATCTTCCCCAAGCTCAGATCATACACGGTGGACCAGCGCGTGTTGGCCTGCGACGATCGTTCCAACAAGTCCATCGCACCTTCCAGCGATGTGATCCCTCCCTGAGCCGACAGCGCTCCGTGCACCGTGTTGTACCGCCAGCACGGCGATGCGTCGGGAGCCCCGGAGGTCGAAATGATGAAATTCGTCGATACCTGCCATGAGGACTCATTCCAGATGACGACCATCTTGCCATCGACAAACTCAACGACTGCGGAGATCCCGGACCGGTCTGCTATCAGATAATGCAGCGGCGGGTCTTCCATCCGGATGTTGTAGCTCCGCATGAGTGTGACCGCCTCTCTCGCGTTGGCTGCGTAATCCAGGACCAGCCGCACCGCGTGAAGCTCGCCAATCGTAATGCGCGCCGGATTCTGCGGCGATTGCGCCTCTGGCACTGCCATGATGCCGATCGCCACGCCACATTCATTCAGGCCGTCAAAGGGCAGGAACGGCGCGTTGAGGAGTCCCTCCTGATCCTCCGCCGCATCGGGCAGGTTCTCGAAGTCATACCCGAGGTATTTCAGATCGACCATCGAAACGGAAGCGTAGCCGTCCGGCGGATCTGTGAACAGAAGCAGGTGAACGCATTCATGCCAGTCGAAATTACGGCCGAAGAGACGCGTGGAATCGACGTTCATCGCGCTGAAGCACGTGCAACCCCATGGGTCGACCCCGGCAGTACCAGATACCTGGCGGTTCCTTGGAGCTGCCCCGCCCATCTTGAGGAATTCGGAGAAACCGTAGTCCCCATAGTACCTCATCACATAGAGCGGCGTGTCTCCGACGCGTTGTAGGCTTGAGAGAGTGCGGGCAATGTCGCGTTCACTACCCCCGCGGGGAGATCCCCAATCCTCGCATCCGGACGCGAGGAAGATCGGGGCGAAGGAAAACAACACGACGATCCGGTACAGGCTGAGCGATCTCATCGGTGGGCCTCCACCGCATCATACAAAAAAAATAGAACAAATGGTGCAGGGGAAAGTCTGGGGGGTGCGTTCCGGCTTTCTAGGCGGCTCTACTCTTTGTGACAAAATACTCCCACAACACGAGCGTCACGGTAATCAACCCGAATCCGAACAGGAAATCTTCCACTGGAATCGTCCAGAGGCGAATGCCAAGGAAGTGATCCGCATTATACAGGACAATCGGCCGCCCGGTGAGATATCCGTTACTGGGAATCTTGAACAGGAACATGATTCCCATCGCAATCCAGAACGTGCCTTTGCGCACGAGCATGGTGTGCAACCACCGGTCAAGCAACAACGCAAGCCCGACGGACAACACGGCAAGAACTGTGTACTCTTTCATTTCCTCTCCATTCTCCCGATGACAAAGCGCACAGCTTCATGGGTGAACACGGAGACAAACGCGATCACGGGAAAGAACAGCCATTCTTCGACGGGCATGCCTAAGACGCGCGCATCCAGCACATAGGAGGGATTGAACGCCCAGTGTCCGCGCGCCGTCGCAATGATGTCCCAGATCCAATAGACGCCGGAGACAATGGCTATCGAGAGAATCATCGCGCGCGGATGCCGGTAGAGTCTCAGGGGCATGAGCCAGCTGAAGATCATGGGAAACACCAGGATGGCACCGAGGACCAGCAGGTATTCCGTCTTCATGGCTCAAGATCTGCGCTTGTGGTTATCTCCGTCATGCTTTCCAACTCCCTTCGCACATTGGATTCGAATATTTCCAGCATGCGACTCAGATCTTCTTCCATACGGTCACTGATGAAGGATTCTCCGAGTAGCGGCGCGAAAACATGAATGGACCCGCCCTCATCCCTCACCAATCTCACGCGTGTCCGTACGCTTACCAGTGTCCGGTTGTCCGCCATGGGCTTCGTCACGAGCCGGATGGACATCCAGTTGGATGCCGCAAGTTCAGGGGTATGAAACGTCACGCCCGGATTCGACGTTCGGACGAGCACGAAATCGGTTTTTACGGGATCCGAGAAGGGCATTTCGCGCTCGGTCTGGTAGAGCCACCTGTCTGCATCGTACGCTGTGATAGCTACGACGCCGGGCATGTTTCGCCAGAGCATCTGGATGTCCTCGATTCGACTGCGCACAATGCTTTCGGGCCTATGGACAATGAACTCCCTTTCCGCCGTGGCATCCGCGATGAACGGGGTGTTCGCGACAGAAACCAGCATCACCAGGATGGCAGCGGTCATGAATGCACCTCCTGGTTCGCCTCGGGTTCGAACTTCCCTCCCAGAACGTCTTTCACGGGCAGGAGCAGCAATCCGTATGGTTCGCCGCCGGTGGCGTGATGCACCATGTGCGCCTTCTTGATGCGTTGGAGGTAGCTGTTTCTGAAGACGACTCCCGGCCCTCTCCTGTGGATGTAGACGTCGTGAATGAAGAAATACACCATCCCGTACAGGG
>JADLEA010000047.1 GCA_020846365.1 Bacteroidota bacterium | reverse complement strand
CTCATAACGACCACCGCCGGGGCCCAATCCTGGCAAGGGGGGCTGGATTTCCTGGTCGGGGCCCCTCAGGGCGAATTCAAGAAAAACGTTGACAAAGCGGGATTCGGCATCGCGGGTAATATCGGGTATGCGCCGGAGGGCACGCCGGTCATGCTCGGTCTGGAATTCGGGTTCATGAACTACGGTTCGGCCGACAGGCGGGAACCGTTCAGCACGACAATTCCCGATGTGTACGTGAATGTATCGACCACCAATAACTTCGTGCTCGGGCATTTCCTCGTGCGGCTCCAGCCGAACACGGGAAAGTTCCGCCCGTATCTCCAGGGGATGGTCGGGTTCAATTATCTCTTCACCGAAACGAAGATCGAAAACCTCAATGTTCCGGGAGAGGAAGTGGCCGGGAATACTAATCTCTCAGACGGCGCGTTCAGCTATGGAGGCGGAGCCGGATTGATGTTCCTGGTGTACGAGTCTGAGGAAGGCGGCATCACGGACGTCTTCATCGACCTTGGAGCGCGGTATGTTTTTGGCGGGGAGGCCGAGTATCTCAAGGAAGGGTCGATCCGGCGCGAGAACGGACGTGTCGCATACGATATCCTCAAGTCCAAAACTGATCTTCTGGTGTTCCAGGTCGGTGCTTCAGTTCGCTTCTAAGGACGGCCCGGGTCCAGGAATTCACAACATGAATGCGCCGGAGAGCTCGCCTCGCACAATGGCGATTCTCCGGCGCACCCGCGTTTCTGCCTGAGCGAGACTCCGGTGCACGCGTGTTCCTGCCGGAGCGGCTCTCCGGCTTCCGGTCGCCCCCCTGCACCGGAGTGACTTCTATCAGGCCCTTGCCCCCCCGGTACTCGTCAGCTCAGATCAGCCCTTCTCCTCGTCAATCCTCCAGTACTTGCCTCCTCCTCCCTCTCGTGCCATGAAGCGGTACTCCACAAGTGACCGGCGGAGGCGTGCGGTGTCTTCGTTATAGTTGGCGAGAATCTGGTTGACCCGCTTTTCAGTGTATTTCACGCCCGGGTCAAATGCTTTGAGCACGTACCGGATCAGCACAAGGTACTTCTTTTCCTGGACCGGAAAGCTCTTGATTCTTCCGTCAGCGGTTGTGAAGGCGTCCAGCACTTTTTTGGCGAAGGCGTCAAGCGCGGCGCCGTCGGTGTGCCGGGGTTGCTCCGCCTGCTTGAGAATCGTCCGCGCCATGGCGGTCAACGCGTCCGTCTTGAGCATGTAGACGTTATAGTAACTCTCCGCCCGGGCGTTGACGAGCCCTGCGTCGGTGAGACGCGACAGGTGATGCGAGACGGTGGAGACGCTGAGCCGGAGGGACCGGGCAAGGTCTTCCACGGTATGCGGCCGTTGGGAGAGCAGTCCGACGATCTTCAGCCGCTGTGGTTCGCCGAGGACCTTGAAAAACTGGACGAGGTCGGCGAGTTGTGGTTCGGTGAGCATGATCTTCTCCATATAACTATTTCGATTAATATAGAAATAAAACTATGTTATGTCAAGCCCGCCTTCCTCCGCCGTCATGCTGACGCGGCCGAGCTGTGCCTGGAGTGCCCCTCCGGACGGGCTCATCCTTTCATGTTGAGTCGGGGGGCTTCCTGAGACAAACGGGTCCCCGTGGGGCTGAGCAAGTGCGCACAGTTGGCCGGATACGGACATCTCGCATTGCCCCGGGCCCTCCCGCTTGATGAGAACAGACCCTTCGTTCTCATTCCGGTGCCGGACTGCTACCATTGAGCGACCCCAATATGGTACACGAATTGCTGCCTTATTGGCAGGATATGGAGGTGGTCGAAGCGCAGACGTTCCAGTTGCGCCGTAGAGAAGTCGGTCGTATATTCCCCCAAGACCCGAGGCTCTCTTTACTGCCGAACAGTTGAGGGAGGGACCATGGCAGACCAGGCACATACACGCGATGGGGCTGGAGATGGGGGTAGGCCAACGACTGTTAATCTCAACCTCAAAGTCCTCCTTTCTATTTTCCGTTCGTCTCCCAACTGCATCGCACTCACCGATTTCCAGTATGCCTTGCGGATCGTCAATGTACGTGCACTCGTGCTGTTCGGGTTCGATCGGGAAGACGAAGTGGAGGGGACCAACCTCCTCGCGTTGGTCGCCCCTGAACAGCGCGCGCGGCTGTCCGGTATCCTGTCCCAACTGCACTCCGAAGGGACGATGCACACGGAGGACTTCACGTTTCTCCGCAAGGATGGCTCGACATTTCTTGGTGAGCTGAACGGGAGTCTCATTCGAGACGGTGACAACCGGCCGATCCTTGTTCTCTTTTCCATCATCGACGTTACCGAAAAACGGACATACGAAAACGCGATCAAAGCAATCCTGAGCGGCACGCTTTCCGCCACCGGTGAAAAGTTCTTCAGAGCCTTTGTGCTCGAACTGTCCGCGCTTCTCCGTGTCCGCTTCGCATTTGTGCTCCAGCCGATCGCAGGGTCTCCTGCGCAGGCGCGGACCCTGGCAATCGCTGAAGATGGCAAAATCGTGGAGAACGCTGCTTTTCCGGTCGCGGGGACTCTCTGCGAAAACCCGGACGGCGATCCGGTGGTTTTCCTGGGCGAAGGCGCTGCGCGCCGCTATCCCGGAGATCCACTGATCCGGCGCTGGAAGGCAGAAGGCGTGATCGCAGTCCGGCTCCACTCCACGCCCGGGGTGTTTCGAGGCATGATCGGCGTTGCCCACGACCGAGCGCTGGAAGACAATGCCCCCGTACGATCCGTGATATCACTCTTTGCCACCCGTGCCACTGCGGAAATCGAAAGACTGGAGACAGACGAATTCCTCCGTGAGAATGAGTCGCGCCTCCGCAGCATCATTGATAATGCCCCCCTGGGCGCGCATCTTTATGAGTTGCTGCCGGACGGCCGATTGATTTTCGCCGGGAGCAATCGGTCGGCCGATCGCATCCTTGGCATCGACCACCACACCCTTGTAGGCAAGACCATAGAGGAAGCGTGGCCTCACCTCGTGGGCACCCCCATCCCTCAGGCGTACAAGGATGTGGCTCGGGAGGGGGGAATGTACGCGGAGAGAGGCATTGGCTATAGCCAGGGAAGTTTCGAAGGATCATTTGAGATCAGCTCGTTTCAAACCGGTCCCAATCGGATGGCGGTGTTCTTCAGAGATGTAACCGAGCAGCAGAGGGCGGAGAAGGCGCTGATCAAGGCCAAGGAACATGCCGAAAGGGCCAATCGGGCAAAATCCTCGCTTCTGGGCAACCTGAGTCACGAATTCCGGACGCCCATCACCGGCATCCTCGGCCTGGCCGAACTTCTTCGTGACGAGATCCGGGACCCTTCGCTCCTCGAGCAAATCGACGGCATCACCACTTCAGCCCGCCGGTTGTACGCCACACTCGACGCCATACTCAAACTCGCCCAGCTTTCTTCTGGAGACGTCACGCCCACTCTCCGCCCCGTACTGCCGGGAAAGATCGTGGACGAGATCACGGCGCGATTCCGGCCCGCCGCCGAATCAAAAGGCCTGGCCTTCACGGCAACACCGTGCGACGGACTTCCGCCGTTCCAGTGCGACGAGCAGATTCTTCTGGATATCCTCGGCTATCTGACAGACAATGCAATCAAGTACACGCAACAGGGAACGGTTGCGATCCGCTGTTTCCAAAAGACGGACACCGATCATGCCGCCGTTCTGTTCGAAGTGAAAGACACCGGCATAGGCATCCGACCAGAGGACATGGAGTTCATCTTCACGGAGTTCAGACAGCTCAGCGAAGGGACAGGCCGCATCTATGAGGGCGCGGGCATTGGTCTGCCCGTGGCCAAGCGCATGATCGAGGTTCTGGAGGGAACTATTTCCGTCGAGAGCGCAGTCGGCGCGGGATCCACGTTTACGGTTTCGCTTCCCCTGCACGTCATGCCCGTTGCCCCACCGCTCAAACAGAGACCCGCTCGCCAGGAAGATACGGGCCTGCGCCCGGGATCAGGGTTGCCCCAGGTGCTCATCGTGGAGGACAACTTCATCAACAAGACCGTCATTGCAGATTTCCTGAAGAATGTCTGCAAGACCGACCACGCGCGCAACGGAACTGTAGCGGTCCAGATGGCAAAGAAAAAGCACTACGATGCCATTCTTATGGACATCAATCTCGGATCCGGGCCAGATGGCGTCCAGACAGCAAAGCTCATCCGGCAACTATCGGGATACGTTTCGACCCCCATCGTTGCAGTCACCGGCTACACGATGCCGGGTGAGCGTGAGCGGCTCTTGGCTGAAGGATTGACGCACTACATCCCGAAGCCGTTTGACTCCAACGAGATCCGTGACATCGTCGCGCGCGTGCTCTCCTGAGTCTTCCCGTTCGCACATGCCACAATGTGCGGGCTCACTTCCACAAAACTCTTCCGTCGCGAAGGCGCCGCCCCGGCTTGACGGAAATCGCACTATGACGGCGTCACGCTCTTCCGCATGTGGAATCAACCATGAAATCAGATCAGGATCACTCCCTCAACACGCGCTACGTCTGGATGATATCACTGGTGGCCGCACTGGGCGGCCTGCTGTTCGGCTACGACTGGGTGGTCATTGGAGGGGCAAAACCGTTCTTTGAGCCGTTCTTCCATCTGGACCAGGAGGCAGAAAGAGGGTGGGCAAACAGCTGTGCCCTGCTCGGTTGCCTGGCAGGTGCGGTGTTCACGGGCGGACTTAGCGACCGGTTCGGACGCAAACGGTTGCTCCTCCTCGCCGCCTTGCTGTTTGCCGCATCATCTATCCTCACCGGCTGGGCCGGATCGTTCAGCAGCTTTGTCCTCTGGCGGATTACCGGGGGTGTTGCCATTGGCATGGCAAGCGCCCTTTCGCCCATGTACATAGCCGAGATCGCCCCGGCTCATATCCGCGGCAGACTTGTTTCTCTCAACCAGTTCACCATCGTCATTGGCGTGCTTGCCGCTCAGATAGTCAACTGGCTCATCGCAGAGGAGGTCCCTCCCGGGGCAACGCCGGAGTTCATCCGCACCTCATGGAACGGGCAGCTTGGCTGGCGATGGATGTTTGCCGTGGTGGCAATCCCCGCGGCCGTGTTCTTTCTCGGTTCCCTCGTGATCCCGGAAAGCCCTCGATGGCTTGTGAAAAACGGGGCAACAGAACGGGCCAGGGAGATTCTTGGCAGAATCGGGGGCGCACACTATGCCGATGCGGAAGTTTCAATGATCCGGGAGACGATCCGGGCGGAAGAGATCAGGCATGTCCATTTCAGGGAGCTGTTCGCCCCGGGAGTCCGGAAGGTCCTCTGGATCGGTATTGTCCTCGCGGTTCTGCAGCAGTGGAGCGGCATCAATGTGATTTTCAACTACGCGGAAGAGATCTTCGCGGAAGCGGGATACGGCGTCAGCACAATCCTCTTCACGATTGTCATCACGGGAATCGTCAACCTCCTGTCGACGCTCGTTGCCCTTGCCACTGTAGACAGGTTTGGGAGGCGCATGTTGCTCCTCGTCGGTTGCGCCGGCGTCGCCCTCTTTCACACGCTCATCGGGCTTGCATATTTCTTCCACTGGACAGGCCCGGTCATCGTGACGTTCGTCCTGCTGGCCATCGCCAGCTACGCGGTGTCCCTGGCGCCTGTGACATGGGTGCTTATCGCCGAAATATTCCCGAATCGAATCCGGGGCGCCGCGGTATCGGTAGCGGTCGCCGCACTCTGGATCGCGTGCTTCGCCCTCACGTATACGTTTCCCCTTCTGAACAGCTTGCTTGGTGCCTCCGGAACATTCTGGCTCTACGCAGCGATCTGTACAGGCGGGGTGATCTTCGTCGCAGTTCGCGTTCCCGAAACGAAAGGAAAGTCGCTCGAGGTCATCGAAGGGGATTTTGCCGGAGAGCCGCACGGGGTGTAGCCCCCTACCGAGCTATCGGCCCGATCCCACCGCAAGCCGCACGGGCTATTCCGATGGTTTGCGCTTGCTCGAAGCAAGGACAGCGATGAGTACTCCCGTCAGGATAAACACATCGGCCAGGTTGAACACTCCCGTGTGGATCTCGCCGATGCCCAGCACCATGAAGTCGATGACTCTCCCCTCGTTGACAATTCTGTCAACCAGATTCCCGCACGCCCCACCCAGCAAGAGTGTGAAGCCGAGGAGTCTGATCCAGAGCATCCGCGTCGAGTAGATGAACAGAAGCAGCACGCCGGCAACGACAGCGGTTCCCGTGATCACCCCGAGCACTGTGCGGACGGCGTCGGGCAGCTGGGCGCCAAGTCCCAGGAAAGATCCGGGATTCTCGGTGTACATCAAGCGGACCGCACCGTTCAGATACGATACCGGCGGAGAAAGGGCGAGTGTCTCCCGCGCAATAGTCTTGGCCACCTGATCGCACCCGATCAGCGAAAGCAATGCCAGCGCAAGTAGCACTCGTTTCAAAAGTGGTTTCATCGATTCGCCGGAGGTCGTTCAGAGTTACCCCTTCGGGCACGGGTCGACCG
>JADLEA010000046.1 GCA_020846365.1 Bacteroidota bacterium | reverse complement strand
GAAAAAGCGTGTGGCCTTATCCACGAATCCTGCTCCTACTGTGTGTAAAGCGTGAAGAGACTCGATGAGCTTAAAAAGATAAGCAAAAACACCGCAATTGTCAAGATTCTGATGCGGAAATGTGTGCCGCGGCGTGATATGAGCTCCGGACGAGTGGTCCGGACTCCACGTGCCGGAAGCCCATCTCCAAGCCACGTGCCTTGAACATGCGAAATTCATCCGGATGAACGTATCGTTCCACCCCCAGATGCATGCGGGTGGGCTGGAGATACTGCCCCAGTGTCAGAATGTCACACTCCACTGCCCTCAGATCGCTCATGACTTCGATGATCTCGTCGTTTGTCTCTCCAAGGCCCACCATGACGCCGCTCTTGGTCACCATCCCCATCCCCTTCGCCCGCTCCAGGAGCTCCAGGCTCCGCGTGTATTTCGCCTGAGGCCTGACCGTGGGATAAAGCCGCGGCACGGTCTCCGTATTGTGATTCAGGATGTCCGGCCGGGCGTCCACCACGGTCCGAAGCGCGCCTGCATCACCCCGGAAATCCGGAATCAACACCTCCACCGTCAGACCCGGGTTCATCTCACGCGCTTTCCGTATGGTTTCCGCAAAGATCTCCGCCCCACCGTCATCCAGCTCGTCCCGGTTCACGGATGTGATCACCGCATGCCGAACCCCCATCGTCTTGATGGCCTCGGCTACCCGGCCCGGTTCCTCCCGGTCCAGATATTCCGGGCGGCCCGTCTTCACCGCACAGAACCCGCACGAGCGGGTGCAGACATCTCCCAGGATCATGAATGTCGCCGTGCCTGCGTTCCAGCATTCTCCCATGTTCGGACAGCGAGCTTCTTCGCACACCGTATGCAGGCGGTGGCCCGTCACCAATCCTTTGACGTGAGCATAGTTCTCCCCCGATGCCAAACGCACCTTCAACCACTCCGGCCTCTGCACTCTCCCGCCCGCATCTTCTCCCATCACACGCTCCTGACCTCTATTTGATTTCGCTTTCCGCGTCGAACCCTTCAAGGTTCTTCACGATGGCATCCATGAACATGCCGCCCAGCATCCCATCCACGACACGATGATCGAACGAGAGCGTGAAGTAGGCGATGGACCGGATGGCAATGGCGTCATTGACTACCACCGGGCGTTTGACAATCGCACCGGTGCCAAGAATCGCAATCTGTGGTTGACTGATGATGGGGGTGCCGAACACCGTCCCGAACACGCCGTAGTTGGAGAGGGTAAACGTGCCTCCCTGGATGTCGTCGGGGGTGAGCTTCCGGCCACGCGTCCGCTCTGCAAGGTCGTGGACGGCCCGCGCGATCCCGAGAAGACTCTTTTCTTCCGCGTGCTTGATGACGGGAACGATCAAGCCGTTCTCCGAAGCGACTGCCATGCCGATATTGATCGCGCTTTTCCGGACGATCGTGGTGCCCTCCACCGATGAATTGATGAGCGGATATTTTTTGATCGCGCGGACCACGGCGTCGATGATGTACGGCGTGTAGGTGAGCTTGAACCCTTCGCTCCGCTCGAAGACCGCTGCGTGCGCAGCGCGGTGCTTCGCAACCACGGTCATGTCCACTTCATGGATCGCCGCAACATGCGGAGAGGTATGGATGCTGTTGACCATGTGCTGGGCCATCTTCTGCTGCACGTTGGTCATGGGGATCACCTGATCTCCCTGACTCCGCACGGGGACGGTCTTCGCCTGGGGACCCGGCGGTTGCGGCGCCGACGCCGGTTGGACCGGACGAGGAGGAGGTGCAAGCGTGCCGCTCTTCCGGGCCTGTACGTACCCCAGAATGTCTTTCTTTGTCACGCGTCCGCCATCGCCTGTTCCGAGGATCCGCTCCAGCTCGTCCATTTGCACGCCCTCGGTGCGCGCGATGGAGAGGACGAGAGGCGAATAGAAACGTCCCTTACCCGCCACGCCCGTGGTCGCGGTACCCTGTCCTGCAGTCGTCGCATCGGTGCCAGCCGGGCGGGCCGACCCGGCATCCCGGGCTTCCGGCGATTGCACACTCGCCGCGGATGCGCCGGGGGCCTGGGCACGCCCTGCTCCAGCGCCGGGTGATTGAGCGACTGTAGCAGGTGTGCCGGAGGCCTGAGCACTTCCTGCTCCAGCACCGGATGATTGCACGCCGGCACCGGTCGGGGAAGTTGCACCCGGCCCTTCCATCACCGGGACCGCTTTGGCCGCATCCGTCTCAAGATATGCAATCACCGTCTGTACGGGCACGGTGGCCTGTTCCTTCACAACGATTTCCACGAGGATGCCTGAAGCAGGCGACGGTATTTCGGAATCCACCTTGTCGGTGCTGATCTCCAGCAGCGTTTCATCCTGTTTGACGGCATCGCCCGGTTGCTTGAGCCACTTGACGATCGTCCCCTCGGCGATGCTCTCGCCCATCTGGGGCATGACCACTTCAATCCGTGCCATTCGTTTCCGTCCTGAAAATGTTAGTAACGTGCAAGATCATGCATCGCCTTGAAGATCCCGGCGGTGGTGGGCAACACGACTTCTTCGAGCGGAGGCGCAAAGGGAATGGGAACATCCGCTGCACCGATCCGCCGCACAGGAGCATCCAACGCCTGAAAGGAGTCCTCGGTGATCCACGCGGCGATCTCCGCGCCGACCCCGCCCGTCAGGTGGTCTTCGTGGACAACGAGCGCTTTGCCGGTCTGCCGGACAACATCCCGTATCAGCTCCTTGTCAAGCGGCGCGAGAGAGCGAAGGTCGACAATACTGGCTTCGATGCCCTCCTGCTTCGACAACCGTTCGGCCGCGTCGAGAGCAAAATGCACGGTTGAGCCGTACGTCAGGACTGCAAGGTCACTTCCTTCCCTTCTGACCACTCCTTTGCCAATCGGGACCGTGTAGTCTTCCTCGGGCACATCCCCCTTCATTCTCCGGTCGAGGTATTTGAACTCCAGAAAGATCACGGGGTTGTTGTCGCGGATGGCGGCCTTCATCAATCCTTTGGCGTCGTGAGGCGTTGAAGGCGCAACGATCTTGAGGCCGGGCACGTGGAAGAACCATGCCTCCGGACTCTCCGAATGATAGGGCCCGCCGTGAATGTACCCGCCCGTGGGAAGGCGCACCACCATGGGAACCGGAAGATGCCAACGGTAATGTGTCTTCGCCGCGTTCACCACCAGCTGATTGAAACCGCACGTCACAAAGTCGGCGAACTGCATCTCTGCGACGGGCCGCATGCCCAGGAGCGCAGCGCCGACTGAAGCACCCACGATCGCCGCCTCGGAGAGCGTCGAATCGATCACACGCTCCTCGCCGAAATGCTCCAGAAATCCTTTCGTCGCCTTGAATGCACCGCCGTATGCTCCGATATCTTCACCGATCAGGAATACCGACGGATCGCGCTCCATTTCCTCCCACATGCCCCGCGCAAGCGCCTCAATGTAGGTCATGGTGGCCATCAGAGGGCGTACACTCCTTCCGTAGCGGTCTCCGGGAGCGGTGCCGGATCTTCCATCGCGGCATGGATCGCTTCTTCGATCTCGTCGTGAATGCGTTGCCCGGTGGATTCCTTCTCAGCCGTCGTCAGGGAGTAGCCCGAGACCAGCACCGCTTCGAATCGCGCGAGCGGATCCTTGCTCCGCCACGACTCCAGGAGGTCACCGGGGACGTACGATGCATCATCGGAGGCCGAGTGCCCGTGCATACGCATCGTCACAGATTCGATCAGGGTTGGACCTTCTCCCCGCCGGGCCCGCTCGACCGCCGTCCGTGTGGTCTCGAACACCTGCAGGACGTCCGTTCCGTCGATCGTGAAGCCGGGGATGCCGTATCCGGCGGCCCGGTCCGAAATGCGGGCTGCCGCATGCTGCCGCGCAACGGGCGTCGAGTAGGCAAACTGGTTGTTCTCGACGATGAGCACGAACGGCAGCTTCATGACCGCAGCCATGTTCAGCCCTTCGTGGAAATCTCCCACGTTGCACCCCCCATCGCCTATGTAGTTGAGGACAACGGCGTTCTGCTTCTTCATGCGCGACGCCAATGCGGCGCCAACGGCGACGGGGATCATTGCCGCAAGGTGGCTCACATTCCCGTAGATCCGGAGTTCCGGGTCGGCGTAGTGTCCTGTGCCGTCCCGCCCCCGTGTCAGGCTTCCGGCACGGCCGAGTTGTTGAAAGAAGATATTCCTGAGCGACTGTCCTTTGACGAGGTGGGCGCCGAGGTCGCGGTGCATGGGGAAGAGGTAGTCTTCCCGCCGGAGGGCGTATGAGCTCCCGACGGCGGTGGCCTCGTTGCCGTTGCCCGTGTATGCCCCCCCCACCATCTTTCCCTGTTTGTAGAGCCGGAGAATCGCGTCATCGCATGCGCGTGTGAGGCGCAGGTAGTAATACAGCTCCAGCAGCTGTTCCCGCGTCAATCCCGCGGGGTGCTTCTGGCCGGTTTCATCTTTCTGCAACGTCAGACTCTCTTTCCTTTTCTCGTTCAGAATAACAACAACTTCTCAATGGCCTTCGCCACATCGGCTTCCTGGGGCAGCATTGCGCTTTCCAGGACGGGCGCATATGGCACGGGCGTATCTTTGGCGGCAACGCGCGTGATCGGGGCATCCAGCCGGTCGAACGCTTCGGAAGCAATAATCGCGGCAATCTCGGCCCCGAACCCTCCCGTCAAGGTGTCTTCATGCACGATGAGCACTTTGCCCGTCTTTCTCACCGACGTCAGGATGGTGTCCTTGTCCAGCGGATTCAGCGTGCGCAGGTCGATGACCTCGACGCTACCTCCCAGGCGGGCTTCCACTTTGCGCGCCGCCTCCAGAGATCGCTGCACCAGCATCCCCCACGTAATCAGCGTAAGGTCTTCGCCGGGCTTGCGTATCCTGGCGAGTCCGAAGGGGAGCAGATAGTCGGCCGGGGGTTCGGAGCTGGAAGCAAATCCCTGACGATAGAGCCCCTTGTGTTCGCAGAACAACACCGGATCATCCGCGCGGCACGCCGTTTTCAACAGGCCCTTCGCATCGGCGGCGTTGGAGGGATACACGACGCGGAGCCCCGGTATGTGTGCGAAGAAGCCGTCGATGGACTGGCTGTGGTAGAGCCCGCCGTGGATGTACCCGCCGACGGCCACGCGAATGACGATCGGGCACGTCCACATATTGTAAGAACGGTAACGAAGCAGAGCGACTTCGTTGCGGATCTGCATGAACGCCGGCCAGATGTAATCGCCGAACTGGATCTCCACCACCGGCTTGAAGTCCCCCCGCACGGCGAGTCCGAAGGCCGTCCCCACGATGCTCGCCTCGGCGAGAGGCGAATTGAAGATGCGTTCTTCGCCGAAGCGTGCGGCCAGCCCGCGGGTCGCAGTAAACACGCCTCCCTTGTCCCCCCCGACATCTTCACCATAGATGAGCATGCGGGGGTTGAGTTCCATCTCTTCGGCAAGGGCGTGGTTGATCGCATCCACCATCACCACATTCGGTCCGGCACCCGGCAGCCCCGGCTCCGCAGGTGGCTGTTGTCCGGCGCATGGAGAGTACACGAATTTCTGCACTTCTTCCGGATCGGGAAAGGGCGTTCGCTCGCCGGCTTCCGCGGCCTTGTCGATGCGCGACTGGACTTCGGCGCGTATCCGCGCAATATCCTCGTCGGTCAGGATCCCTTCCGCGCGAAGGTAGTCTTCCATTCTCGGAAGTGGATCGCGCTTCCGGTCTTCTTCCAGGTCGTCAGCATCCCGGTACTTGCGCTGGTCATCGGATGAGGAGTGCGGGAGGAGGCGGACAGTTTCTGCTTCAATGAGCGCGGGCCCCTCGCCGCGCCGGGCGATCGCAACGGCTTCTTCCGCCGTGTGCAGCATCGCTTTGAAGTCGCACCCGTCGACCATGAATCGGTGAAGCCCTTCATACCCCTGGACCATCTTGTACACGGACTTCCCCGCAACCTGTTCATGCACAGGGACGGAGATTGCATACTTGTTGTTCTGTATCAAG
>JADLEA010000045.1 GCA_020846365.1 Bacteroidota bacterium | reverse complement strand
TGGTGTTTCTCTCGATCTCCTTGGCTCTCGCGGTGCAGACGATCCGGAATCCGTTGAGGGCGTAGGGGGGAAATGACGCCCGCGCGTTGGCCCGCGAAATCGCTGGCGGACTGCGGGATGGCTGCCCAATCCGGATTTGCGGTTTCGTTTGCCTCCCAGCATATGCCGTACAGTAGCGAAACGAAACCGCATGTCCCCGAGCATGCTCACCATGCGCCTGCGCGTTGCGATTTCGCGTGAGATCTCTTTGGTTACTTTCTCTCCGAGAGAGAAAGTAACACCAGGCCAGGTTGCATTTCGCCCCCCTTTTCGGTAGTATGACCCCGAACTCGAACAATTACGAAACGCATGCGCGTCTACCTCGATCTCGTTGAACGTGTGCTCAAAAACGGCACGCGCAAACATAACCGCACCGGCACCGATACGATCTCCTGCTTCGCCGAACACTATACCGTCGACCTGGCCGAGGGATTCCCCCTCCTCACAACCAAGAAAGTCAACTTCTCCGCAATGCTCTGGGAGGTGCTCTGGTACCTCTCCGGCGAAGACCATATCCGCAACCTGCGGCAACATACGAAAATCTGGGACGCATGGGCCGACGCAAACGGTAACCTGGATACCGCCTACGGCCGCTACTGGCGCCGCTTCCCCAGCGCCCGATGGAACCCCGAGACCAAAACATATGACGTCGAAGAAATCGACCAGATCGGAAAGGTGGTTGACCTTCTCAAGAACGACCCCAACTCCCGCCGTATGGTCGTGACCGCGTGGGAACCGGGCAATGCGCTCGGCAGCAAACTCCCGCCGTGTCACTATTCGTTCGTGTTCAACGTCTCCGACGGCCGGCTCCATTGCCACCTCACCCAACGCTCCGGCGATATCGCCATCGGCATCCCTTTTAACCTCGCCGCGTATTCTCTAATCACCCATATTCTGGCACGCGAGGCGAACCTCAAACCAGGACTCTTCAGCCATACGATCGTGGATGCCCACATCTATGTGAATCACGTGGACGGCCTGCGCGAGCAACTAACGCGCACACCCCGGACGCTCCCTGCAGTCCAGATTGCACAGAAACCCCTGGACGAGCTCGTGTACGAAGACTTCACCCTCACCGGGTACGATCCCTATCCTGGCATCAAATTCGAGGTAGCGGTGTGAAACTGGCAATCATCGCTGCCATTGCCCGCAACCGCGGAATCGGTGCAGGCGGACAATTGCCCTGGCATCTCTCCGATGATCTGAAGCGGTTCAAACGCCTCACCACCGGACATGCCGTGCTCATGGGCCGCAAAACCTACGAGTCCATCGGCAAGCCACTCCCCAACAGACGCAACGTTGTGTTGAGCCGCAAGCCCGTTCCCGGTGTCGAAACCTATGCCACGATTCCGGCCGCGCTCAATGCACTGAAAGACGAAGAATGGGTGTTCGTGATAGGCGGGGGTGAGATTTTCTCGTTACTTCTGGAAAAGGCCGACAAGCTGTATCTGACGATCGTGGAAAAGGACGTCGAGGCGGATACCTTCTTCCCTGAATACGCACACCTCCTGAATACGCACTTCCAACTCGTGGCGAGCGAACAGAAGGACGGATTCCGCTTCGAGGATCACGAACGAAAATAGCGACAGCCATGCACGCGAAGGCTACGCACATGGCTGTCACAAACGTACTGCAACTCAACCACCCCCGCTGGATTTCCCTGACACCTGGCTATCGTCTGCATTCACACTGCATGCAGAGGGATACCCCGTAGCTACTTGCTCTTATCCGGATACGGCGGCGGCGGCACCAACTTCACCGGGTTCTTCTTCATCTCCTCCTTCACCAGCTCGATTGCCTTGTTGAGCTGCTCGTCCTCACCCGCAAACTCCTTCGCCGGATCGTTGTCCACATAAATGTCCGGCTCCACGCCGTACCCCTCCATGATCCACTCTTTCCCGGCCAGATCATAGCGCGAGAACTCAGGCCTGTTCAGCGAACCGCCGTCCAGAAGAGGGAGTGACCCGCGGATGCCCACGACCCCGCCCCAAGAGCGCTTGCCCACCACCGGGCCGAGCTTGTAGTGCTTGAACCGGTAGGCCACGATGTCCCCGTCTGAGGCGGAGAATTCGTTCAGCAGGAGCACCTTCGGACCGGGAACCATCCCGCCCGGATCGAAGCCCTGCGCCGCATTGCGTGCGATATCGATCATGGCCGGCTCTCGCCGCAACCGTTCGATGATCTGCGGCTACACATTCCCTCCGCCGTTCCCTCGGACGTCCACGATCAATCCTTCCTTCCCGTACTGCGGATAGAAGTACTTCGCGAATTCGTTCAGGCCGGGCACACCCATGTCGGGAATGTGCACGTACCCGACCTTCCCGTTCGTGGCGTCACTGACCTTCTGGATGTTCTTCTGCACCCAGTTGTAGTAGTTCAGACCCTGCTCGTTGGCCGTCGGGATGACCACGGTCTTCCAGCTGCCGGCAGTTTCGGGCTTGCTGTTCAGCGTAAGGGTGACCTGCTTCCCGACCGAGTTCACGAGAGCTTCATAGATATCCTTCATTCCGCCCGTCGATTTGCCGTTGACCGCCAGAATGTAATTCCCCTCAGCCGCCTTCACGCCGATTTCGGTGAGGGGAGAGCGGAGCTGCTTGTCCCAGTTCTGTCCCTTGAGGATCTTCGTGATCTTGTAGAACCCTGTCGACCTGTCCCGCTCGAGCGTCGCGCCCAGCTGGCCGGTGTTGATCCGTTCCGGCTTGGGATAGTCTCCGCCGCCGACATAGGCGTGCCCGATGTTCAATTCGCTGATCATTTCCCCGATGATGTACGTGAGATCGGTGCGGTGGTTCACATAGGGGAGCAGCTGTTCATAGGTTTTGCGGATTGCCGGCCAGTCCACACCGTGAAGGTTCGGCGTGAACAAGAAGTCCCGCATCTGTCGCCAGCTCTCCGCGAAGATCTGGTTCCACTCCGCGCGGCGGTCCAGCTTCACCCTCATGTCGCTCAGATCCAGCTTCTCCTTCATATCCACCTTGCTGGAAGGCAGATCAATGATCGCGTACGAGCCCTGCGCGCCGACGATCATCTTCTTCCCGTCCGCCGAAATCTCGAAGCCGTTGATCTCCCCAAGCTCGGTTTCCTTTTGCTTGTCGAAATTGTACATGAACAGCGTGGGCTTCTCGTCTCTCCTGCCGGCGCGGATATAGAAGAGCTTGTCCCCGACCGACTGCAGATTCCGGTAGTTGGCGGAGGAAATCGGCAGGACGGCGATGCGTGTCTGCAGACCGTCCGGGTCGACTTTCACGGTGACGCCGGCGTCTTTCTTCTTTTTCTCCCCGTCTTCCTTCTTCGCCGAGTCCTTCTTCTCGTCGTCCTTGGCCTCTTCCTTGATCTTCACTTCGTCACTCTTGGGCTCAAAGGGCGACTTCGTATCCTTTGCCAGTGTCACGAAGTAGATGCAGGCCATGTCGGAGTAGATGTGGTTCCACTCCGTCTGGCCGTATGTCGGACTGAATGTACGGTCGGAGACGAAGAAGAGGTATTTGCCATCGGAGCTGAATGCCGGCTCGCTCGAGCTGAACCAGCCGTCTGTCACCTCGATGGTGTTCTTGCCCTCCACCGAATAGAGCTGGATGGTGTTCATCCGCTTCTCTTCCGGCTTGCCGTAGGCGATCCACTTGCTGTCCGGCGACCAGGCATAGTCGGTGAATTCCCAGGCGGTGGCCTGGGCGACCAGCGTGACATCCTTGGTGTCGATGTCCACATACTGCAGCCGGAGTTTCTTGTCCGCCCACAAGAGCTTCTTGCTGTCCGGCGACCAGTACATCTGGTACTTGTAGGTGTCGGCGTTCTTCGTGAGCTGAACGGGCTCCCCGCTACCGTCCTGCGGAATGATGTAGAGCTCGGTCTCGCCGGTCGCATCGCCTATGTACGCGATCCATTTCCCGTTGGGCGACCACTTGGAGTTGCGCTCGTGCACGCCGGGGGTGGAGGTAAGGTTGCGGGTATTGCCGTACTTCTCGGGTACCGTGAAAACGTCTCCTCGTGCTCCGAAAAGCGCCCTGCTTCCGTCCGGCGCGATCTCAAAGTTGGTGACTGCCTTGCTGACGTCCTGCAGACTCCCTCGTCCGCTGTCAAAATCCTCCTTGATCACGATGGAGAGTTTCCGGACCTGTTCCGTGGTCAGGTCCATCAAGTACACCTGTCCCCCGGTCTCAAAGGCAATGGCCTTGTCGCCGAGCGAGGGGAACTTGACGTCGAACTCGGTGAAGTTGGTGATCTTCCGGGTTTCACGGGTCGTCATGTCGTACACATAGAGGTTCAGTCGCTTCCGCTCATCCCTGTCCGAAATGAAATAAATCTTGTTCCCGGCCCACATCGGGATGATGTCCTGCGCGGGGTTATTGGTGACGTTCGTGGTGGTTTTATTGTCGAAGTTGTAGATCCAGACTTCGTCTGCCTGACCGCCACGGTAGCGTTTCCATGTGCGGAATTCCCGGAACACGCGGTTGTACGCCATGCTCTTGCCATCAGCGGAGAACGAGCAGAACCCGCCGCGGGGAAGAGGTAGCTGCACAGACGGTCCGCCCTGGCGGCTGACCTCAAACAGCTGCCCGATGAAGTCGTTGAACTCATGCTGCCGCGAACGGTAGACGATCGTGTTGTTGTCGCGCCATGACATGACGATATTGTTGGGGCCCATCCGGTCGGAAATGTCATCGCGGCCGAGCGTGGCGGTGTACGTGAGGCGCTGGGGTATGCCGCCGTCGGCGGGTATCAGGTAGACTTCCGTATTGCCGTCGTATTGTCCGGTGAAGGCAATGTTCTTTCCGTCGGGTGAGAACCGCGCGAACATCTCATAGCCGATGTCGGTGGTCAATCGCCGCGCGACGCCGCCGGAGGTGGAGACGGTGAACAGGTCGCCGGCGTAGGTGAAGACCACCCGGTCGCCGTTCACGGCGGGGAAGCGGAGCAGTCTGGTTTCATCCTGGGCGACGGCAGAGGCCGTCGTCAGCATGATCAAGCAGGAAAGCAGGGAGCGGAAACGGAACATGATGGAGTCCTTTGAATCGTGGATGGATCCGGGTTACTACCTCTACTACCGGGGGAAGGTTATGAATTACGATAACATAATTATACGAAACGACACACGTGGATGTTACAGAGGCCCGAAGGCCGCGGCAAAGCATCTGCGGGGGCACGCTCAAGCCCCGCGTTTCCTGGAGTGGGAGCAGGGGTGCCGCAGTGGAGTGCGCACCCGGGGGATCACAATTCTTCACAACCGCCGTGACGGCTCGCTAGCGAGACTTCTTCGCTGTGGAACGCTTGACGCGCTTTACGCGCGGAGCGCCGGCTTTGGCTTTTGCCCGCACGGCTTTGGTCGCTGACTTCTCTGCAGCCGGCTTCTTCAAGGCTGCCTTGACGGCTTCGTTTACGATCTCACCATCCCGTGTGATGCAGCAACCGGTGGTGATCTCATCGTCAAAGTTCAATCCGGTGGCATCCTTCGGCCAGAGAGTCGCAAACAGGTTCGTGACGTTCTTCGAATACATCAGACTTGCATCGGTCGGGACGGTTGCCGGGAGGTTCACTGCGCCCAGTATCGTCACGCCGTTGTAGTGCACAGTCTCTTCAGCGCGCGTGAGCTCGCAATTGCCTCCCTGCTCGGCCGCAAGGTCCACAATCACCGTGCCCGGCCGCATCAGGCCAACCATCTGTTTGGTCACGAGGACCGGCGCGCGCTTCCCGAAGACCTGTGCTGTGCAGATCACGACATCCATCTTCGGGAGCCGGGTCGCGATGGCGTCCTGCTCTTTCTTAAGGAACGCGGCGGAGAGTTCCTTTGCGTATCCACCCTTCGTCTCCGCGTCCTCCGCTACTTCCATCTCCAGAAACGCCGCACCGAGACTCTTGACCTGTTCTTTCACTGCCGGGCGGGGGTCAAACGCTTCGACTTTGGCACCAAGGCGGCGGGCCGTGGCGATGGCCTGAAGTCCGGCCACACCGGCGCCGAGAATCAACACCGAGGCGGGGGGAATCGTTCCTGCCGCGGTCATAAGCAATGGGAACATCTTGCCGAGGTTTTCGCTGGCGAGCAGAACGGCTTTGTAGCCGGCGATCGTGGCCATGGAACTCATCGCGTCCATGCTCTGGGCGCGTGTGATGCGGGGTACATATTCCATGGCGAAAGCGGTGATTTTCTTCCGCCGGAAAATGGCCAGGACGTCCTGATTCGACAGCGGCGGAAGGTATCCAACATATATGGAGCCGTCATTTAGCAATTCTGCTTCATGTTTCCCTTTCGCTCCGGACTTCCGCGGCGGCTGCACTTTGAAGATGATTTGTGCGGCTTTGTAGACCGCTGCAGCATTCTTGAGTACTTTTGCACCCGCTTTTGCGTACTGATCGTCAGAAAAGCCGGCAGCCAGCCCTGCTCCGTTCTCGACGAAGAGTTCATGTTTTTCACGCACAAGGGGAGGAACCAGCGCGGGGATCAGCGCAACGCGCGTTTCACCCGGCCTCGTCTCTTTCGGAATGCCAATCTTCATGCGTCCGTGCCACCTTTCGGGATTTTACGGAACCGGCGGGAGCCGGATTTGGTTTTAATTACGTGAGAACTTTTCGTATATTTGCAGCACGTTTTGGAGATACTCTATGGCATCACGGATACAACGGAAACGAAAAACCTTCTGTACGGAATGTGGTGCTGAGCTTGATGATTTCTGGCAGTCGCCGAAGTCCATGAGCTACGAAGGAGTGTTGAAACGTCATCTGCAATGTCAGCGCGAGGGCCGGTTCAAGGGTTCCATGTGTTCCAAGCTCTTTATTGTTGACGGCGGAACACCGGACTCCCAGAAAGCCACGCCATCGCTCTCACCTCGCAAACGCACCGCACTCAAGAACGCCATTCTCAAAAAGATCAAGTCCGAAGGGGACGAATCCTAGTCCCCGCACCGGCACATGGCGGCTACTTCTTCTTCGGGCCTGACGGCAGGTAGTACTGCTTTGCGTAGTCCACGACCATCCGGTCGGTGTTAAACACCGGGATCAGCGACGCCATGGCGTGCCGCACGCGTTTGAGCCAGTGGTGCGGGATGTTGTCCTTCCCCCTATCATAGTAAAGCGGAATCACCTGGTTCTCCAGCACGGCGCGGAGCGAGGCGGCATCCAGATCGTCCTGCAACTGGTCGCTGCTCGCCGTCGTGTCCTCGCCGATCTTCCATCCGTTCTGCCCATCGAACGCCTCCCGCCACCAACCATCCATCGTGCTGAGGTTGAGTCCGCCGTGCATCATGGCCTTCATGCCGCTGGTGCCGCAGGCCTCCATCGGGCGGCGCGGTGTGTTCAACCAGATGTCGGCGCCGGAGACCAGATAGCGGGCCACGTTGATGTCGTAGTCTTCGATGAAGACCACGCGTCCGAACAGGTCCACGCGGCGCGAGATGTTGATGATCTCCTGAATGTAGTGCTTCCCGGCGTCGTCGCGAGGGTGTGCCTTGCCGGCGAAGATAATCTGCACGGGCTGCTCCCTGTCGGTAAGCACGCGGATTGCCCAGCCCAGGTCGCGGAAGAGGAGAGGCGCGCGCTTGTACGTCGCGAAGCGCCGCGCAAATCCGATCGTGAGCACATCGGGGGAAAGCACGCCGTCGTAGAGCCCGACATCATCGGGATTGTGGCGGAGGTTCTGCTCGCGGAGGCGCTTGCGGGCAAACTCCACCAGCTCCCTGCGCAACGAGGTGCGCAACGCCCAAAGATCCTGATCGGAGATCTTCTTGGATTCGATCGCCGCTTTCCAGTACTTCGCGTCGCGGAATTTGTCGATCCACTTCGGTCCGAGGTGCGTGCTCCAGAACTGCGATGCCGTCGGAGAAGTCCAGCCGGTAATGTGCACGCCGTTGGTGACATGCCCGATCGGGACCTTGCTGGCCGGGACCTCCGGATAAAGCTCTTTCCACATCTCCCGGCTCGTCTTCCCGTGCAACTCGCTCACCCCGTTGGCGGCATGGCACATCCGCAAGGCGAGGACGGTCATGGTAAACGACTCGTTCTGGTCATCAGGTCGCACACGGCCGTACTTCATCACATCGTCCATCGACATGCCCATCGTGGAAACGAACGGCCCGAGGTTTCCTTCCATCAGGGAGCGGTCGAACCGGTCATGACCGGCGGGAACGGGTGTGTGGGTGGTGAACACGCAGTGTTTCCTGACGAAGGCCTGGGCTTCGGGAAGCGACTTCTTGGCCTGAAGTTGCTCCCGGAGGAGTTCCAGGGTCAGGAAAGCCGAGTGCCCTTCGTTCATATGGAACGTGGAGGGATGGATGCCGAGCTTGCGAAGAAGCCGCACGCCGCCGATCCCCAGGAGGATTTCCTGTCCGATCCGGTTGGTCTGATCGCCTCCATAGACGTGCGCCGAGAGATCGCGGTAGAACTGATTGTTCTGCGGAAGGTTGGTATCCAGCAGATAGACGCAGATGCGTCCGACCTCGATCGCCCACGCCTGAAAATCCACGTTGGTATTGCCGATTGCCACGCTGCAGATGACGCGGTTCCCCTTCTTGTCCATGATCGGCCGTAGCGGGAGGCGCTGGGGATCGAACGTGGGGTAGAGTTCCTGCTGCCACCCATCCCGGCTGGTTTGCTGCCGGAAATATCCCTGTCTGTAAAAGATGCCAATGCCGAAGAAAGGGAGTCCCAGATCGCTGGCGGATTTGGCGTGATCTCCCGCAAGAATGCCGAGGCCTCCGGAATAGATGCGGAGGCTCTCATGCAGGCCGAATTCGGCGCTGAAGTAGGCAACTGGCGCGTTCTTCAGCGTCGGGGCGTTCTTGCTCCCCCAGGTATTCTTCTCCTTCATATAGGAGCGGTAACTCTTGCAGACGCTTTCCACGCGATAGAAGAACTCGGGGTTTTGCAGCCGGCCTTTCAATTCCGGGCCGGAAATCCAGTTCATCACCTCCACCGCATTATGGTTGCTGTCTTCCCAAAAGAAAGGCGATAGTTCCTGGTAGATGCGTTGTGCTGCGGGGTTCCAGGAGCGCCAGAGATTGTAGGCGAGATCGTGCAACTCCTGTATCAACTGTTCGATCTGCTTCTCGGAGATCCGTTTGGTGGCCACGGCCGGTGAAGCTCCTTAGTTATTCGTAAGGGAAAAATATAGGGAATTGCCCAAGAAATTCCAACGTTTTCCCCCCTTAAATATTGCATTCCGGCCAGTTTAGAGGATTTGAGCTATTCCGAAGGTGAACCAGAACGCCTTCGGCGCGCTCAATCTCCACGTGAAATCGAACCGGGCAATGTCGAAAATGCGGCTCAGGCCGAATCCGGCTTCTGTATACCAGCCGTCGGTTGGACGAAGCGGGAGCCCGTTATTGCCCCAGGCCCGGGCCGCCCCGCCATGCAGGATGAACTCGATGTTGTTCTCGTAGAGGAACGGGATTCCCAACGCAAGGAACGGCAGTGTGCGGAAGTTGTGTTCCAGATGGGCCGCGACATAGCCCGTCCCTCCGAACTCCTTCACCTCCATTCCACGCATGACCCCCGCCGGCGCGTCGCCGCTCAATTGCGATTCGATACTGAACGCCCGCTGCAAGGGGACGCTCCCTTCGGACTCACCCGCGCCCAGATACAACGTGAACTGCGGGCGAAGCAGATAACTGCGCGCAAATGTCGGGATGACCAGCGTAGCGTTGGCTTCATACCTCGTGATATCAAAGGAGCTTGAGGCAATGGAGGGTGAAGAATGTTCGATGCTGATCCAGATTGCGTTCTGCACAATCAAGTCCAGCGGGACCGGAGGAGCGCCCAGTCGGGCCTCGAGTTGGAGACTTCTGAGCTTTCCCTCCTGGACAGGAGGATTCTCCCGGAACTCCCGGGAGCGGGAGAAAAGAGAGTACGACGTGTTTGTTTTGACCGATGCATGCATCTCGTTCACGAACGAAAGCGTCCAATCCAGGATTCGTGCGGGCGTGTGGGTGACATACGTCCGCCACCCCTCCGCACTATAGTAGTCCCTGTAATCACTCTTATCGAGAAGCGCAGCCACGGAATTTGCCACTGTGCCGTAGTAGTTCTGATCCGGCCGGTACCCAAGGCGCCTGTAGAACGAACCCCCGAATCCCCATGTCCGCGATGCCGAGGTGTAGACTGTGGCACCGAGTTCATACTTGCTCTTCTTGTCGGAAAACCCGTATGCAGCTCCTCCGTACAAACGTACAACAGGAATCAGGCGGCGGGTGTCGTAAGACCCACCCAGATGCAGCCCTTCGACTCTGTTGAACGACGCGTCCAGAATCTCCAGAACGTTTGCCGCAACCCCCTCATCGCTGCCGAGCGTGGCCGTGATGCCGCCCGGACGGAACTGCATTTCCAGCGTCATGGTGCTGTCCAGCGAAGCATAGGCCTTTTGCTCTTCCACCGAGAGCGGCAGCGGCTTGTTCTCCATCCAGAATGTTGAATCGAACTTTACCGCGCTGGAATCCACCGTCAGACGGGGCTTGGCAAAGATGCTGTCGGGCAACGGCGTATTGATGTCGTAGTTCGAGAGGACGGACGTTTGTTCGAACCCAAACGCGGGCAGGGAAAAGAAGCCGAGGCTGATCTTCGCCCGGGCGTTGATCCTGATGTCCACAGGCAACCAGAACTCGTCCCGGAAAAGGGCAAACTGTTGTCTGTAGCGAAGCGCCTTGTCTTTGATCAATGGAATCACGAAGGCCTCGTTCGGCACGACATCCACTCCCATCAACGCATAGGAGATGTCGGCGATGCGTATGGTGCCGTCGAACAATGGAACGGTCCGCGTGTCCGGGATCATCCGGATGACGTAAATATCCTGGCCGCTCGTCCGCTCTGTGCGCAACATCTTGTAGTCATAGTACTCGAGCGCGTCCACGGAAGTGGGGCCGACAAAGCTATAGCCGAAGAACCGGATGTTGTCATCGTTGAAGTTGATGATCTGCCCGACGGAAGCGAAGTTGAATGACTCCTTGATGTTCTCTGTCTGCCTGCGCTGTATGACCACTTCGCGCAACGTATCCCCTTGTTGCCAGTACACGCGCGTAAAGGATTCCGTGATGCTGGCGATGGCCGAGTCACGCTGAAGCACCTGGCGGGTGAACGCCTCGCTCTGGTACGAGAGGAGCCGTTCAATCCAGCGGCGCTTGTTCGCTATGGCGCGTCGGATGATTTCTATTGCTGGATCTTCGGATGAAATCACGAACTCCGGCAGAACGATCTCGGCCGGCTCAAGCGAGACGTTGTGTACGGTCCGGCCCTCCACACGAATCGTGGAGGTGTCGGGACGGTATCCCAACATGCTGATGACAACGGTGTGCGTGCCGGCGTCGAGCTGGAGGACATACTCGCCGCCCGTGCCTGTGATGGTGCCGCGCGTGGTGCCGAGGATACGGATGTGTGCGGAAGGAAGAGGATCAGACGTCGAGCGGTCAAGGACGCGCCCGTTCAGCGACGCTTTGTCTGCGCCGAACGTGCACTGTGATAAAACCAGGAAGAAGACAACCGAGAGAAAGCACCTCATCAGATCGTAGTGTTCACCGTTTTTCTGATGGAGGGATCTCCTTTTTGCCGAAGATGCGAGGCTTGCTGGAGGCCTGTTCCCACATCTGTCGTTCCTTGGCGGTGCGCTGAGCTTCACGCTCCGCCTTCAAGCGGGCCAGACGTGCGTCATCGCTGGTCTTCTCCGGAGTGACTACGCTCGTGTGTTGCTTCCGGTAGTTCTCCCACGCAGGAAGGATAGCCTTTTCGCAGGAAATTACGCGAGCGTCGAGTGGATCGAGAAGATATGCTTCCATCAATGAATCGAACGCGAGAGCACTCTGTCCGCTCTTCAGGTATTGTTCAGCCGCGTTGGTCAGTTTCGTGATCTGACTCTGCACATCTACGCGATTTCCTGAAGAATGGGCAGCCGTAGGTGGGGATGCAAGGTCCGGACCGATGGTGACGGACAATGCTTTCTTGCGGGGTGCTGTATCTCCTGTCTTCATGATGACCTCCTCGCCCCAATATTCTCTACAACAAAGATACGGACACGGAACGGTGAAAGCAAGTGCGCGCGTCACCACTTGGACATCTGGCTGCTGTTCACTACATTCCGGGCGTGAAGACACCCATCATTGTAATTGGTGCAGGCGGAGCAGGTATCATTGCTGCATGGAAAGCGGCGCTTTCCGGTGCTCCCGTGAGGCTTCTGGAAAAGAATACCCGTCCCGGCGTGAAGATTCTCATTTCAGGCGGTGGAAAGTGCAACATTACACACACAGGTACTATAGAAGAAGTCCTGAATGCGTTTTCCGTGGGGGAAAGAAGGTTTCTCAAACCTTCCGTACACCGTTTTTCAAACGCTGACATCCTCGAACTCCTCAGGAATGAAGGGATTAGCACCTACGCGCGGCCGAACGGCAGAGTGTTTCCTGAGCACGGAACGGCAAGGGATGTCATGCGCGCGCTCCATTCAATTCTGGAGAGAGCAGGTGTCGAGTTTCGACTGCAGTCGCGTGTGGAACGGATCATCCAAAAAGACAGGTCCATCAGAGGCGTTGTGGTGAATTCGGAAGAGATTCCCACAAACCACCTGATTATTGCCACTGGAGGGAAGTCGTATCCAAAGACCGGGACGACCGGGGACGGGTATGCATGGGCGAAGGAGCTGGGGCACAGCATCGTGCCGTTGCGTGCGGCCCTGGCGCCCATGGCCGTCATGCCGGCTCTTCCACGGGAGTGGCAGGGCATCGCGCTGCGGGGATGCAGGTTGTTCGCCGTTGCGGCCGGTCGCCGCATCGCTTCCTGGGATGATGATGTGCTGTTCACGCACGAAGGGGTGTCCGGCCCTGCGGCACTTGAAGTGAGCAGAAGCGTTGCAGCCTCTCTCGAATCTGATGAGGTCGAGCTGTTCATCGACTTCTTCCCCGATAAGGAATTCGCAACGCTCGACGACGATCTCAACGCGTACGTTCAATCGCAGCGGCAGAAAACCATCGGGACGCTTCTGGACGCCTGGATGCCCAATCGCCTCGTGGAATGGTTCCTCGTGCGCATCGGCGTATCGGCCCTGACGCGTGGTATTGTGCTCTCGCGCGACGATCGCAGGGCGATCGCTCATGCACTCAAAGAGTGGTCGTTGGGAATGGTGTCAGATGTGCCCCTGGAGCGCGGAGAAGTCACCGCCGGAGGCGTGGCGCTTCGGGAAGTGGATCCGCGATCCATGCGATCCAGAATTGTCCGCGGCCTCTACCTTTGCGGAGAAGTGCTGGACATTGCCGGGCCGATCGGCGGGTACAATCTGCAGGCGGCGTTCTCCACCGGTTTCGTGGCAGGAGAGAGCGCGGCGGCGGATTGGCACGCTGAAGTTGAGGCAGCCCAAGACGACTAGCGGCGCCTCTCAGCGCGGCTTCCCCCTGCACGTAGGGCGTTCAACCCCCGCCATGGCAGAGACGGCCCGTTGAGGTGTCTCCGGATTTCTACTTTAGAAGGACCATCCGTGCAACCTGCGTCCGGCTCTGTACCCCGCTGACCGTGAGCACGCAATAGTACACGCCGCTGGGGAGTCTCGATCCATCCAATGTCGCCGCGTACGATCCCGCCTTATGCACGCCGCCGGCCAACACGGCAACCTCGTGCCCCAGAATGTCAAAGACACGAAGCTGTATTTCGGCGGGCTCGGCCACATCATAGGGTATCTTCGTCGAGGGATTGAACGGGTTCGGGTAGTTTTGGAAGAGCCGTGTCGAACCGGGCACCCGGCCGTCAGCCTGAACATCCGTCGGGAACATCCCAGTGAGAACAAAGTCCACGCCGGAAAGCGCGTACGTATTCTGCGGGACGATAATCGGCGACTGCACGAGATTGAATTGGAAACGGTCGACAAAGAGCGTGATGGGTCCACTGACCACTGCATCGATGCTGTATTCGCCGGTCGGCTCCGTCAGGCCGTACCCCGCGATGCTTCCGTCGTTGGTACGGGCAACAATCCTCACACCCGGCAACCCGGACATCCCCGTCGTACGGACGTGCCCGCTTATGCGGGTCAGGCCATCCGCCTGCAAGCGTGGGAGCCGGATGGTAAGCGCCACTGGACTGCCATTCACCACCACTGTGTCCGCATCGAGCCATGACAGCGCGCTGGAATCGCCTTGCGTATAGTACGCGGTGGAGTAGTCGCTGTACGGGATTGCGAGGACGCTGTATGTCCCAGCAGGGAGATCATTCGCTTCAAACATCCCGGATGAATCCGTGTGGACAAAGACCGCCGGGAGATCGTTGCCGTCTCTCGGCCGGGGGAAGAGGATGATACGTGCCGGGACATCGCCCCCGTCCTCATCTTCCACGGACCCCTGCATTTCGCCGGATGCGCTTCCCACGGGATCCAGGCTGAAGTTTATCCCGGTAGTGTCCCCCAGAATGGTAAGGATTGTGGCCTGCGTGGGGTCGGAGGTGTTGTCGAACACTTCCGGGTAGTACCCTTCTTTCGCGGCCATGGCGATGTACTGTCTGCCGCTCAGCACCTGCGCGAAGAACTTGCCCGAGGGGTTGGTGAATCCCACCCAGACCACGCCGCGCGTGTAGCCGATGCCGGGGATCACTTTCGCTTCCGTCCCGGTGCCGGGTGAAACCCCGGTGACTGCCGCAAACTCATTCATTTCCTGTATGGGCCGCACAAAAGCCACCGCTGCTCCGCTGAGAGGAATGCCGTTTGCATCGGTGACGATACCGCTCACGTATGCGTACGCATTCGGTGCGGTCGGGGAGAGCCGGAATTCCACGCGCGAGGTGTCACCGACGCGAACGTCCACAGGGGTCGCCGTCTCCGGTGTGGGCGCACCATCGTACCATATCCCCCGATGCTTTGCTTCCGCAACTGTGGTCGAGAACTCTTCCGCTCTCACAAAGTATGATCCCGTATCCAGGAGGGCGACGAAGTTGCCTGCTGCATCGGTGGTCGTTTCGACGATGCGGTTTGTTGCCGCGAGGATTTTGAAGAAGCGAATGCGAAAATGCTGGATCGGCTGGCTGCTGAGCTCATCGATGACGTTTCCGGCGATGACGCCCTTGGGTCCGGCAGGCAGCGCGTATGCCCTTACTCCCGCGATGTTACTGCGAGTGCTTTCCAGGAGAACGCTGTCTTCAAATTGCGTGGCTGTGACATAGTAGTAGTAGAGCGTGCCTCCGATCACCGAGCGGTCTTCGAACCTCGCGCTCTGGCCGATGCCGATCCACTGAAATGCATTGGTGTCTCCGACAGAGCGGTACACCTTGAAGAACCAGGGACCGGGTCCGGCGCTCCACGACAGGAGCACGCGCGGCTGGAGCTCCGCGGGCGATTGCGCGGTGAGA
>JADLEA010000044.1 GCA_020846365.1 Bacteroidota bacterium | reverse complement strand
TCACCTGGAAAGCCCGCGAATTCGGTCTGAACACGAAATTCATCGAACTGGCGGGAGAGATCAATACTTCCATGCCCGATTTTGTCGTGATGCGTGTGATGGAGGTGTTGAACGAGCATGGAAAGACGCTGAAGGGATCGAAGATACTTATTGCGGGGCTGGCGTACAAGCCCAACGTGGATGATGACCGGGAATCGCCTTCCTATCACCTGATGGAGAAACTGGAAGCGCACGGGGCAGTCGTTGCCTATAACGACCCGTACGTTCCGATGATCAGGGACAAACGGGAGTACCCGGAATATACAGGGCGGAAATCCGTGCCGCTTTCGGGCGAGTACGATTTGATTCTCATTGCCACAGGGCATGATGAGTATAAGACCGTGGATTTCACGTCTTTCGGCACGCTCGTCGTCGACACACGGAACGTCGTGCAAAAGAAGAACGCAAAGGTCTACCAGGCATAGGAACAGCGGTTCTGCCGGCGAAGATCCGTTGATCCGGCCGGAATGCGCGCGGCGTTGGCGGAAATCGCACCATAACAACCATGACAGACATCATCAGTCAAGCAAGCAGGCGAATGACAGGGAGGGGACTTAGCGTCCGTCTCTGGCTCCTGGCCGCGGCCATGTTTTTCTCGATCTGCTGGGTCACGACCGGCCACGCTCAACTGGATCGCACTGCGCTTCAGCCCGGCGCGACGGCAAACTACCGTTTCGCGGAGCCGAACGAGTTCCCGATCACCGTCACTCTCCTGGGTGCGGTACGCAATCCGGGGCGCTACGAGATCTCACGCAAGATCGATCTCATCAATCTTATAGCGCTGGCCGGTGGCTGGCTGGAAAATGCCGATCTCTCGGAGGTGCATATCAGCCGTCTGCGGGAGCTCGAAACCCAAGCAGAACGGTTCGATATCAAACTGGATTTGGATGACGTGACGAACATGGCACAGACCTTCGTGGAATTGCAGGAAGGAGACTGTGTGTACGTCGGCGTTTCCAGAGGTCTGAGCTTGCCGCTGCTGTTGTCCATTGTCTCGGCGACAGCAGCGGTTGCTACTGCGGTGTTCTACATAACACAGATAAAGGACTAAGGCCTCCCTCGCGCAGAGAAGCTGCGTGAGGGGTGTTGCCGTGCGCGGTCCAGTCTGATGCTGGAAGCGTGCATTCTCTCTAACCATACGACAGACATCTAGGCCGTACAGAAGTACGCTTTGATGAAGGGGGGGCTTCATCGATGAATACTCCGGTCCCGCGCTGGTATGCGGTCTATCTCCGCAGCCGCTACGAGAAGCGCGCCAGCGAGAGGCTTCGAGAAAACAACGTTGAAACGTTTTTGCCGTTAGTTGAAGAAGTACATGTGTGGAGTGACAGAAAGAAGCGGGTTCTTGAACCGCTGTTTCGTGGCTACACCTTTGTTCGTACCGATCTCCGGAACAAGGAGATCATTCTGCAGACAGATGGTGTCGTGCGGCTCGTGGGGATCGGGCCGCAGCCGTCGCCCATCCCGGACGAGCAGATCGAGTGGATACGGATCATGGTTACTGGTTCGCCCACTGTCATGAAAGAGCAGTATCTCTCAGCCGGGGAGCGTGTCCGCGTTATCGGGGGGCCTTTCGAGGGACTGGAGGGAATCGTCATGAGGACCAAAAGTTCCACCCGCATCGTCGTTTCCCTTGATGTGATTGCGCAGTCAGTCTCCGTCGAAGTCTCTCCGGACCTGGTGAGAGTCGTACAAGCGTCCGCAGCTGTTGGCGCGGACGAGTAGTCCTTCAGTCTGAGGATCTTCCGATCACATATCCTTCATCGGCCACATCACGTTCCGGGAAAAACCAGGATGTGACCGAAAGGGCGGAGCATGATCAACACGTCACAGTGCACACACACGCCATGTGACCACTATCAAGAAAACACCCCGCAGTACTCTGCTTTGTTACCTATCTCTGTACTTATGCCGGTGATACGGGTCACAGCTTCTGAGTTTTAGCGACCTTGACCGGGAAATCAATTGACATGGTGACCCCGTATCGCTATCATTAGCTGGGGCTGTAGAACTCCTCACGCACCATCGGTACCGCACCAAAGCGATCCAGTAAATCTCTAAGAGCGTCTGCTCCTCGCTTGCCAGTAGGGAAGGTTTTCTGTGTGCCTGGGCAAAGGTAAACAGGTGTGCAGCGGCTTCCTCTTACCGTATTGCATGACCGCCATGAACATGAAAGACCTATGAAGACGACTCTTGCGCTCTTCTTCTTGCTCCTCGTCCTTTCCTCCCCGATGTTCGCATTGGAGACGCAGCACGTCGTCATCGTGGTGATTGACGGTGCGCGGTACACCGAGACCTTCGGAGATCCGAGTCACCTGTACGTCCCGAGGCTCTGGAATGACCTGAGGCCGGCAGGGACGCTCTACAGCGCCTTCACCAACAACGGTAGGACAGAGACGAGCCCGGGGCACTCGACGATTCTTACGGGCGTCTACGAGAACGTCAACAATGCGGGAGGCGAACGGCCGCACTCGCCGACCGTGTTTGAGTACCTTCGCAAAGAGGATGGCGTTCCCGCAAACGAGAACTTTGTGGTGCTCGGGAAGACGAAGCTGGAGACCCTCACGTACAGCAGCTACACGGGGTACGGCGCGAGCTATGGGGCGAGCAAGACTCAGGCCCCCTCGCAATACAACGACAATCAGGCCGCCGACAGCGTGAAGCGCGTGCTGCAGACCTTCCACCCCCGCCTGCTCATTGTCAACCTTGCCGCCGTGGACAACATGGGCCACGCCAGCAACTGGTCCGGATATCTCAGCGCGATCCGCAATGCGGACAGCCTCACCTACGTGATCTGGAATACTATCCAGGCGGATCCCGTCATGGCCGGCAAGACCACGCTGATCGTGACGAACGACCATGGCAGACACACCTCCTCCTTTGTCAATCACGGCGACGGATGTGAGGGGTGCAGGCATATCATGCTGCTTGTCGTTGGTCCGGATACACCCGCAGGAGTGGTTGATGATGCGGCATGGGAGCAGATTGACATCGCCCCGACTGTCGGAGCCCTGGCAGGGTTCTCCACGCCGTATGCGGATGGCGCAATCATAACGTCTGCTTTTTCTGAACCCTTAAACGCCGCGCCGGTGGCATCGGGTGTGAGTGTGACGGGCACAACGACCGTGGGTCAGACACTCACGCTTCACTACACCTACAGCGACGCCGAGAACGACGCCGAGGGGACCTCGACATTCCGGTGGATGCGCAACGGAGTGGCCATCGCAGGTGCGGTATCAGCCACGTACACGCTTGTACCTGCGGACGCGGGGACGATGGTGGCATGTGAGGTGACTCCCGTGGCGGTGACAGGAACGCTGACGGGTGCACCTGTGCAGAGCTCCGGCAACGGACCCATAGCTCCCCTCGGTGCACAGAAACTCTACGTGAGCACGACCGGGAGTGATGTGACTGGTGACGGTACGGCCGCGTATCCATTCGCGACGATCCAGAAGGGAGTCTCCACGGCCGTGAGCGGTGACACGGTCATAGTACTTCCGGGGACCTATGTGGGCGTGGTGAGCATCACCAAATCCCTCACGCTCATAGGTGCAGGGGCATCTGCAACGACCATTGAAGCACCACCGGACTTTGCGACAAACGGCGCATACAATCATGCCCTGACCAACTTCGGCACCGAACGGGCGATCGTGTACGTCGGCTCAAGCAGTGCCATCACGGTGACCGTGCACGGTTTCACGATCGATGGGATGTCCCGGGGTCCGGCCATCACCCAACTGGCGGCGTACAGCGGATTGCTGGCCGAACGTTGTAACATAACGGTCAGAGCGAACACGATCAGAAACATCCTCCCAGCCGATCCGGGAAGTGTGTGGGATCCGGACCGGACGTACAACGGGCGCGGTATTCATGTGCGGGGGAGCGGAGCGGTGGCGGTGATCGACAGCAACACGCTCGAAGAGATCAACCGGTTGTACATCATGATCAATGCGACCGATCAAACGACCCAACTCCCGGCGGTGTTTCCGCAGGCAACGGTGAGCAACAACACGCTGACGGGGAAAGGACTCTACGCAGGAGGCCAACGGGGCATCTGGTACAATGCCGGGGCGTGGGGGACGATCGCGGGAAATACGATCACCGAGATGGACTATCCCAATCCGGTCATCGAACCGGAACGAGCCAGCGGGATCGTGGTCCGGCACGGGCATCTGAATACGGCGAACCGGCGGGTTATCCGGAACAACACGCTGGTAGCCGGCACGTGTGTGAATAACAAGGGCATGTACCTTCAGGGCATTCAGGACAGCGTGATCGGGAACACGATTACGGGATTCCGGTGGGGCATGGAGGTGCATCAGGACCGCATTGCGGTGTTGGGGAACACCATCACAGGCGGTGTGATAGGCATCCTCGTGACATCCGAGAACCCGGCCGGCACGGCGGAGTTGGTGACGATCGGGGGATCGCCGGAGAACAAGAACACGATCGCAGGACAGAATATCGCCGCGGGCGGGTTCGCGATCTCGCTCAGTTTCCGGGATCCGCTGGACAACGTAACCTTTTTGAGTCCGTTGCCCGTAGACGCGCGGCATAATGACTTTGGCGTGTACACCGAGAGCGACATCAGCGCCCTGATCTGGGATCGTGCGGACACGACGCTCATCACCGGGCTGAAGGTAGACACAGTGATCTTCTCTCCCTTCTACGTGCCGCCTCCGCCGCGTACGGTGGCAAATGTAAAGGTTCTTCTGCAGGGTGCCTATGTGGCATCGGGAGATACGATGACGACGGCGATCCAATCGGCAGGACTCGTGCCCAAGACTCACCCCTACAAGGGAGCACCCTGGAACTACGCCGGGACGGACTCCGCGGAAGCGGTTCCCTCAGGCGTAGTAGACTGGGTCCTGATTGAGGTGCGGATGGGAACAGACTCCGCGTCCACCGTGGGACGCCGCGCCGCATTCATCAAGAACAGCGGCATGATCGTGGACCTGGACGGCACAAGTGCGGTTGAGTTCGCAGACGTCGATTCCGGTTCCTACTACATCGTCGTGCGTCATCGAAATCACCTCGCGATCATGAGCAAGGAACCTGTGTCGTTGAGCGAGGCAAGTCCGCTCTACGATTTCACGACGGGACTGGAGAAATACTACAACGCTGATGCCGCCCCGATAGGTTTGGACAAGTATGGCTTGTGGGGCGGGGATGCCGATGCGAGTGGAGATATCGCAGCAAATGACCGCGCTGCAACCTGGAACGGCCGGAATCAAACGGGGTATCTCCTCTTTGATGTGGATTTGAGCGGTGATGTGGCCGCCACGGACCGCAGTTTGAACTGGAACAACAGGAACAAATTCACGCAGGTGCCTTGACCTGCGAGCCGTGTTCCCCCGGGATGCCGGGCGGACGCGGTCAGTCTTGCCACGCAACGAGTTCATCTTCTTTTTGCCCCCCGGAACCTCGATGGTTTCCCGGAGGTGACTGCCAGGACGGCATACGAGATCGCGAATGCGTTCAATGTCATCAATGGTAGTTACTCGGGGAAATCCACTTCAGTGAGGTTCCTATGAAACACTCTCTCCTCCTTCTCCTCCTGGCCGGCCTCCTTCTGTTTGGCGGCGCGGCCGCCCTCTCCCAGACCACGGAAACCTTTGACGGCATGACGACCGGCCAGCGCATCGGCGCGCAAACCGGTTGGTATGACGGCGGGACCGGACCGACCATTGGAGCAACCAGCGGTGTGAACAGTTCGAAAGGGCTCGGCACCTCTGCGTCCGTCTTCACGTGGACTGCGAACGCGTTCAACTGGAACGATGCGGCGTTCACCAGCGTGACACTCGGGCTGGATTTTCAGTCAAGTGGCTCCGGCACGTTCGACGACGACCGGGTTGCCTGGACAATCAGCAGCACAGACCTGGGATCGGAGTACGAGTTTGGGGTGCAATTGGACAACTCCAGCGGCAACAACCTCACGACGTATTGGCGATCGAACATTGCAAGCGACACCCGCGTGCAAACGCCGATCGTGGCCCTCACGGGCATCGCGAACAACACGTGGTATCGTCTCCGGGCGACTATTACCAAGCTGACGAGCACGTCGGCCAGTATTGATGTTTCTCTGCAGCGGCTGGACGCCAGCGGTAATCCGACGGGGACTCCGCTCACGGGTTCTGTTCCGAATACCAGCACGTGGGCCGGTGGCGCGCCAGACAACGCGTATTTCACCGCGACGAGCATGTGGCCGTCGTTCAAGAACCACAACACGCTCGCCGGCGCGGCGGATAATGCATATTTTGAGGAAGGTCCGGGACCTGACTTCTCACTCATCGTCCTGCCTGACCTGCAGAACATGTCCCAGTCCTACCCGACAGTCCTGAATTCAATGACGCAATGGATTGCGGACAACAAGACAACAAACAATATCGCCTTTGTCACTCAGGTCGGAGACATTGTCAATACGTCAAGTAGTGCCGCGCAGTGGACGAATGCGGACGCTGCATTCGATATTGTCGATGCGGCCGGAGTGCCCTACAGCGTTTCGCCGGGCAATCACGATCTGGGAGGTCTCTATGAATCGTATTTCGGCGTTGCGCGGTTCACAGGTAAGTCCTGGTACGGCGGTCACTACAATACCGACAATCTGAACAGTTATTCTTTGTTCAGCGGCTCCGGAAATGACTTTATCGTGATCAACCTTCAGTACAGTCCGGGAACTGCCATTCTGGATTGGGCTGACGCTCTGCTGAAGGCGAATGCGACACGCCGCGGAATCGTCGTTCAACATGACATCCTCAACGTGAACGACTCCTGGAATAACCAGAACTCGTATAACGCATTGAAGGACAACCCGAACCTCTTCCTTATGCTGTGCGGGCACATGCACACCTCCACCGATGGCGCAGCATACCGGGCGGAGTTGGGCGATGACGGGCATACCATTCACATCGTGCAGGCGGACTATCAGGAGTTCGCAAACGGTGGTGACGGCTGGATGCGCATCATGCGGTTCTCGCCGGCTGATGACATGATCTACATGACGACGTATTCGCCGTACACGAGTGGGAACATCACGACCGACCCGGACCAGAAGAATCTGGTGTACAATCTGAACGGCGGGTCCGCGAACTCGGCGCCTGTGGCAATGAGCGTCAGCATCAGCGGGGTTACTGCCATAGATGAGATATTGACAGGTAGTTACACATACAACGATGCAGAAGGCGATCTGCAGGGAACCAGCACGTTCCGCTGGTTGAGAGACGATGTGGCAATCGCCGGCGCCACAAGCACCACTTACACGCTGACAGCAGCAGACGTGGGCACAACCATCAAGTTCGAAGTCACCCCCGTCGCGCTCACGGGAACTTCGCCCGGCGCTGCCACACAGAGTGCCGCCGTAGGTCCCATTACCGACGGCGGGACGCAATTTGCGGAAACATTCAATGGCATGACTTCCGGCCAGCGTATCGGACAGCAGACAGGGTGGTATGATGCCGGGAGCGGCCCCACAATCGGTTCGACGAACGGCGTAGGTGGCTCGCAAGGACTCAACTCCGCGTCAGGCGCATTCACCTGGACGGCCCACACCTTCAACTGGAATAGTCCCGCGCTCACGCAAGTCATACTCGGGATGGACTTCGAATCCAGCGGCTCAGGAACGTTCGATGATGACCGGGTCTGTTGGACGGTCAGCAATTCGAGTGCGGATTCCCGTTATGAGTTTGGCGTTCAGCTGGACAACAGCGACGGCGGAATCGTGACATACTGGAGGCCGGTGATCACCGGCGACACACGCGTGCAGACGCCGATCGTGGCGTTATCGGGCATCGCAAACAATACCTGGTACCGTCTCCGCGCAACCATTACCAAACTGACGAGCACGTCGGCCAGCATTGATGTTTCGCTCCAGCGGCTGGATGCAAGCGGCAATCCCACAGGCACGCCCATCACAGGCACACTCGCCAATACGAGCACGTGGGCGGGCGGCGTGCCGGACAACGGCTATTTCACCCCGACAAGCATGAGGCCGGCATACAAGAACTACAATGCTGTTGCCGGCGACGCTGACAACGCATATTTCGAGATTGTCGAGGGTCCGGTGAACTATGCACCGGTGGCCTCGAACGTGAACATCACGGGTACGCCGACACAGGGTCAGACCCTGACGTCGAACTACACGTACAGCGATGCCGAAGGAGATCTGGAGGGAGTCAGCACATTCCGCTGGCTGCGGGACAATGTAGCTATTGCCGGCGCCACGTCGAGCACCTACACCCTGGTAGCAGGAGACGTGGACGCCATGATCAAGTGCGAGGTGACTCCCGTTGCGCTGACGGGAACATCCCCGGGCGCCGCGGTGCAGAGTCCCGGTG
>JADLEA010000043.1 GCA_020846365.1 Bacteroidota bacterium | reverse complement strand
TGCCCGTCGCAGAACATGCCGGACCAGATCCTGATCGGCGCCGGTGAGGACATTGGGGAGTGCTTCGACAACGACGACCTTGCTGCCGAGCGCAGCATACACGGTACCCAGTTCCATCCCGATGTACCCGCCGCCGACGACGAGCAGCTGCTCCGGGACGCCTTCTATTTCAAGGGCTTCCGTGGATGTCATCACGCGCGGATTGCCCAGGTCGAATGTCGGCGGCATTGCCGGCCGCGAACCCACCGCCACGATGGCACGGCCAAACGTAAGGAATTGCTGCCCTTCTGTGGTCTCGATACGCAGCGTTGTCGAATCTTCGAAATAGGCCTTGCCCTGCAACACCTGAACGCCCCTCCGCTGCGCCATTCCGGCCACGCCGTTCGCAAGCTTCTCCACCACGCTTTCCTTCCATGCGCGCATCTCTTTCACGTCCAGGCGGGGAGCATCGAAGTGGATCCCCCGGAACGATGATTCTTTGGCCTCCTCAATCAGCTTCGCGGCATGGAGAAGGGCTTTGGAGGGGATACAGCCGCGGTTCAGGCACACGCCGCCCAACCGGCTATCGCGTTCCACAAGCACGACCTTCTTGCCCTTGTCCACCGCATAAAATGCCGCCGCGTAACCTCCGACTCCCGCACCGATGACGACAACATCCGTAGTCATAGTTTTCACATTGATCCTCGTCATAGCTTCACATCAGCTTCAGAAAACAGCTCGAACTCTTTCACAAGATCCACCATGAACCGCGCCGCATCCGCGCCGTCCACCAGCCGGTGATCATAGGACAATCCGAGCGGCAAGATGGTACGTTCGACCACTTTTCCTTCGCGAATCACGGGACGGGCCGCGCTGCGTCCCATGCCCAGAATGGCGGTCTCAGGCGTATTGATTATCGGCGTAAAGAACCCTCCGCCAATCCCGCCCTGGTTGGAAATGCTGAATGTTCCTCCCTGCATCTCTTCAATCGCAAGCTTCCGTTCACGCGCCTTGTCGGCGAGAAGTTGGACTTCTCCGGAGAGTTGAACCAGGTTCTTCTTCTCCACATCGCGCACGACCGGAACGATCAGCCCGTGCTCGGTATCGACGGCCAGCCCGATATGATAGTACTCCTTGAGCACGATTTCCCCGGTTGCCTCCTGGATGCTGGCGTTAAGAAGAGGGTGTTTCCGGAGCGCATTCGCAACAGCCCGCAGGGCAAAGGTCGTCAGCGTGAGCCGGACGCCCTGCTTCTCGTACGCTTTGAGATACTTCTTCCGGAGTGCGAGAATCCCGGTTATGTCAGCTTCGTCGAATTGCGTTACATGGGGGACCCGGGTCCAGGATTCAACCATCTTCGTGCTGATGGTCTTGCGAAGGGTTGTGATGCGTTTGGTGTGTATGGGGCCCCACCGCGAGAAATCGACAGGCGGGGGTGGCACGGGCGCCGACCCCGCACCGGACGGCGCAGCCGGTTTCAGAGCCGTTTCCTGAAGCCACTGCACGTATCGCCGCAGATCGCCGACTCCGACGCGCCCGCCCGGTTCGCTCCCTTTCACTCTGCGGAGATCGATATCCAGATCGCGGGCGATCTTGCGAACGGTAGGCGAAGCCGGAGGCGGCGGACCGCTCACCGGCGTGAGTACCGCCGCTCCTTGCGTCACTGCACTGGCGCTGGGGAGTACTTGCGGCTGAACCGGCGCCGCTTTCTGGTCAGACTCCTCTTTTTGGGGTTGAGGTTCCGCGGCACGGGTTTCCCCTTGCCCGGCCCCTTCGCCGAGGCTGATCAACAGCTGGCCAACCTTGATGACCTCTCCCTCTTTCACATGTATCTTGCTGACAACACCCTCTGAAGGCGATGGGATGGATGCTACAGCTTTCTCACTCTCCAGTTCGAGAATCGCCTGGTCTTTTGCCAGGCGGTCTCCTTCTTTGACAAAGATGGCGGCTACGGTGCCGGAATCAGCGCCCTCGCCCAGCCGTGGAAGTCGTATGTCCATGCATGCTCCTCTAATTCAACAGAACTGCGGGCTCCCGGTGCTGCGTCTCCGTATCCAGAGTGGGGCAGCGCGCGGAAGAGCACCGCAGGCTTTACTACTACGCGTGATCCGGTCAGACGATAGCCGGAAACTTCTTTTCGGGGTCGATGCCAAGTTCCCGGATCGCCTTCGCCACTGCCGCACGCTCATACTGATTCTGCTCGGCGAGGGCGTAGAGGGTTGCCACAACAATGCTCTCGGCGTCGATTTCGAAGAACCGCCTCAGCGCCGGCCGCGTATCACTCCGGCCGAAGCCGTCCGTCCCCAGCGTCATGAGTCCGCCCGGTACCCACGGGGCAATCTGATCGGGTACGAGCTTCAGGTAATCCGACACTGCGACAAACGGACCTTGCTCGGAGCGCAATGTTTGCTCCACGTAAGAGAGGCGCGGGGGATCCGCCGGATGAAGCATGTTCCAGCGTCTGGCATTGAGGGCATCATTCCGGAGCGCTTTGTAACTCGTCGCGCTCCAGATATCGGCCGACACATAGAATCGGTCCGCAAGAATTTCCTGCGCACGCAGCGCCTGACGGAGGATCGGTCCGCTCGCCAGAATCTGAGCACTGTACTTTCCTTTCCCTTCCGCGCGCCTGAACCGGTACAGCCCCTTCAGAATTCCTTCCTCCACGCCTTCCGGCATGGGAGGCATAGGATAGTTCTCATTGTAGAGGGTGAGGTAGTAGAAGACCTCCTCTCCTTCGGCATACATGCGCCGGAGGCCATCCTGGACGATGACGGCTGTCTCGAATGCGAATCCCGGATCGTAGGCACGGAGGTTGGGAATGGTCGTGGCCAGAAGATGGCTGTGCCCGTCTTCGTGCTGAAGCCCCTCGCCGTTGAGCGTCGTGCGTCCGGCGGTCGCGCCCAGCATGAACCCCTTCGCCTTCATATCACCCGCAGCCCACGCCAGATCTCCGATACGCTGAAAACCGAACATCGAATAGTAGATGAAGAACGGAATCATGTTGACGCCGTGACTCGCGTATGCGGTTGCGGCGGCAATAAAGGAGGACATTGCTCCCGCCTCTGTGATTCCTTCTTCGAGAATCTGTCCGTTCGCAATCTCGCGATAGAACAAGAGTGACTCCCGGTCGACCGGCTCGTAAAGTTGGCCTTTCGGAGAGTAGATCCCGATCTCGCGGAAGAGGGGGTCCATGCCGAAGGTGCGGGCCTCATCGGGGATGATCGGAACGATATTGTGGCCGATGCTCTTGTTTCGCAGGAGGGTCCCGAGCATCCGCACAAAGGCCATCGTGGTGGAAACCTCGGTGCGATCGGTTCCCTTCAGGAATTCGGAAAGACTTGCCAGGGCGGGAATTTCCAGGGATGCCGCGCTGACGGTGCGTCTGGGCAATTCTCCGCCCAGTGCTTTGCGCCGTTCTCGCAGATACCGGATCTCCGGACTGTCTTCGGACGGCCGATAGAACGGCGTGTTCACGACTTCTTCGTCGCTGATGGGGATGCCGAAGCGCGTCCGGAATTCCCGGAGCTCCTTCTCGTTCAGCTTCTTTTGCTGGTGTGTGACGTTGCGGCCTTCGCCGCCTTCTCCGAGGCCGTACCCTTTGACGGTCTTCGCGAGGATAACGGTCGGGGAACCGCGATGCTCGATGGCAGCTTTGTAGGCAGCGTACACTTTTTTGGGGTCATGACCCCCGCGCTGGAGCTTGCGGATTTCATCGTCGGTCAGGTGATTCACGAGTGCCGCCAGGGCGGGATACTTGCCAAAGAAGTGCTTCCGCGTGTAGCTTCCCGGCTCCACGGAGTACTTCTGGTAGTCGCCATCCACCGCCTCCTCCATGCGTCGAAGCAGAATGCCGCTGCTGTCCGCCGCGAGGAGTGGATCCCAATTTGATCCCCAGACGACCTTGATGACATTCCATCCGGCGCCGCGGAAGGCCGCTTCCAGCTCCTGCATGATTTTCCCGTTGCCCCGGACCGGACCATCGAGACGTTGAAGGTTGCAGTTCACCACCCAGACGAGATTGTCCAGTCCTTCGCGTGACGCAAGCGTGAGTGCGCCGAGTGTTTCGGGTTCGTCGGACTCGCCGTCACCCGTGAAGCACCAGACCCGCGGCTCTTCACCCTTCAGTATGCCCCGCGCTTTCAGGTACCGGTTAAAGCGCGCCTGATAGATGGACATGATCGGGCCGAGGCCCATGGACACCGTGGGAAACTGCCAGAACTCGGGCATAAGATAGGGATGCGGGTAGGACGAGAGCCCCCCCGTCCGTGCCATTTCCTGGCGGAAATACTGAAGTTGCTGTGCGTCGATCCGGCCTTCCATGAAGGCCCGCGCATAGATCCCCGGGGATCCGTGTCCCTGGAAGTAGACCATATCGCCCGGACGGTCGGCGGTGGCCCCGCGGAAGAAGTGGTTGAATGCCACTTCGTAGAGTGTGGCCGAGGAGGCGAACGTCGAGATGTGGCCGCCGAGTCCGCTGTGCGCGCGGTTGGCATTCACCACCATCGCCATGGCGTTCCAGCGGATATAGCTCTTGATGCGCCGCTCGATCTCACGGTCTCCGGGGTATTCAGGTTCCTGATCTGCCGGAATGGTATTCAGAT
>JADLEA010000042.1 GCA_020846365.1 Bacteroidota bacterium | reverse complement strand
GCTTCTGTGCGAGCAGGTTCTTCCGCATTTCGTCCCTGTACTCTCGCTTGATACGGCTCAGCGGCATGCCGTAGACCTCTTCCAGGCGCGCCTCGGAACCAACCTGTTGAATGCGGGATTGAATGGCAGCGTCGAGCTGCTGCTGGACCTCTTCGTCGGTCACGATCACGCTGTCTTCGATCGCCTTTGCGATGATCAGTTTCTCGCTGATCATCGACTGGAGCACCTGGTCCCGGATGCCGGGGGCTTTGGGATCCAGCCTGTTGTTCATCACGAAGAACTGGATCTGAGCATTCAATTCGGATTCGAGGATCGGATCATTCTCCACAACTGCTACAATCCGGTCGAGGGTTTGTGCACGCATCTCGTGGTGCACGCCCGGGAGCAGGGAAATGGCAACGGCAAGGGTGATCATCGCGCAACGTACGGCTCGCATCATCTACTCCTTCTCCAATATCGCGCCGGAATCGACGCTGGTCTCACGAATATCGACGGCATGTCTTCCCCTCAGTGCGCCGATAAAGTCCTCATACCGCTGCCGCCGGAGGTCCATCAGCAGGTACTCGCGCACTTCTGCGCGGACATACTCCAGCGGGGGCAATTCGCCCTGACGGTATGCTTTGTGCACCCGCAGCACGTAGTAGCCTGCCGTGGTCCGGAGCGGGAAAGAGAGTTCTTCCCTGGGGAGATTGCGTGCGAGCTTCCAGAGCTCGTCCGGGTACATTCGCGTTCGCGTGAAATACTGATGGCTGCCGGTCCGTATGATCTGCGACCGATGGACACTGTCAGCCCTGATCTTGTTGAGACTCTCCTCCCAGCTCGAGCCGCGGAGCACAAGGGATCGGAAGGCATTCGCCGACTCGCGATCGCCGAACAGGACGAGGCTTGCCTGCACAAGGTCTTCCCGCAGGGCAAAGGACTGACCCGCAGCGGCGAAGGATTGCGCAATGGCCTCCTCGGTGATCGCATTGCTGTCGATGGATGCGTAGACTTCGCGCTGAAGCAGGGCCACGACAGCGAGGCGCTTGCGTGTCATATCGAGTTGGCGTTGGAACTCCGGCGCATCGGTGATGCCGCGGCGCTCCGCCTCCTGATAGAGCATCTCCGTGACGATCCACTCGTTGACGAACTCGCGCGAATGCGCCGCCGGTTCTCCGAGTGAATCCCTGGACACGGAAAGGTCTTCCTCAGTGAGGACGGCGTTATTCACCCTGGCGACGTAGCCGCCGCCTTTGGTGCCGTCCCCGCACCCGCTCCACAACGCGAGCAGGGCGACGGCAATCAGCCCGAATGCTCCGGGGCCCGTTCTACTTTTGTGTAGGCGCAAATGCCTGCTTGAGCGTTTCCTTGTGCAACACGACCGGGTGATTCCGTGCCACGCGATCCATCCAATCCTGTTCCAGCCGTTTGGATTCGTAATCCTGGTAATGGCTGCTCACTTCGGCTCCGGCCTCTTCAAAGGTCTTCTGCCGGGCGGGCTCGCGGCCGTCCAGACGGACGATGGAGAACCCGACTTTGTAGGAAAACGGCCCGGAGATGCCGCCGATCTGCAAAGAGTCCGCCCGGGCAGCCCGTTCGTCCGCCGAGGGCGCGAGGAGATGCTCCTCGATCCTGCTGATGACGAGCGGCATGCGACCGACGATCTGGACCTGCGCACGTTGGGTCACACCGACGGAGTCCCTGGTTTTGTCCGCAGCGAATCGCTGAGGCCGTTCTTCGGTGGTGATTGCATCGACCTTGACGCCGGCCTTGGTTGTCAGGTGCCGCCGGACTGCTTCCAGTCGCTGGGCGGCGAGCTTCGTGTTCTTGCTCTTCTGCATGGAGGTATCGGGCGAGACAATCAGCTTGATGCGTAACGCAGGTTCCTGCTGGATGGCCCTCCCCACCTCGTCCAGGGTGGCGCGCGCGGCTTTCCCGAGAATGCTCTTGCCGGATGCAAAAGGGACGTTGTACGATGTCGGGAGTTTCATCCGGATGGAGTCTTCGATCGCTGCCTCTTCAAAGGTCTTCCCTGCCGAGAGCTTCTCATGAAGGAGTTTCGCCTGGGATTCGCTGGCCGCGCGAATTTCGGTGAAACGGACCCGGTCGGGGAATACGTACTCATCCCGGTGAGACGCAAAATATGCGCGCAACAACGAGTCGTTGGTGGCAACACGGTTCCACACCTGCTCCTGCTCTGCCTGGTAGAGCAAGATGCCTTCTTTGTACTCCCGGAGCAAGGCGGCGAATTCAGGGTCGGCCTTCTCGAGAAGATCCGCCTTCGCACCGAACGTCAGCTGCTCTCCCACCTTGTCAAGGGTGGAGTTCAGCGTGATGCGGTGGAGGGAAAGGTTGGACCACTCGGGGTGGCTCTTGATGATTGCCAGGACCGAGTCGACGCTCACCGCGCCGCCGGCGACCCTGAAGAGCGGCGCGCGACGAAACTCCGGCGTCAGGACGTCTGCCCAACCGCTGTCGCGTGTGGTCTTCGTGGAATCAAACGCCGTTGTGAAGGCGCGGGCGATGGAATCCACACGAACAAACTGCACCTCTTTCCTGATGCCTTCCAGGAATTTTGCGTACTCGCTCTGGAATCTGTGCTGCTGATAGAGATTCTGCAGCTCCGTGCGGGCTTCCTCGAAGGTCTTGGGCGGGCGCGTCTCCAGGCAACGGATCAGGTGATAGCCGTAGGTGGTACGGACGATGGACGAAACCTCGCCGGGTTTCAAAAGCATGGCCGCTTCGTCGAACGGCTGGGGCCAGCGACCCCGCGAGAACCACCCGAGATCGCCGCCGCGATCCGATGAGCCGCCGTCGTCCGAATGACGCTGCGCAAGGGCTGCAAAATCCGCGCCGGCCAGCAGGCTGTCCTGTAACAGTTTGATCTTCTGTATGGCCGCGAGGGTGTCTTCAGGCGACGGATTCTGGCTGGTGAAACGGATCATGATATGCGCGCAATGAGTCTCACCCTGGGAGGGCTTCCGATCAGTGATCTTCAGAATATGCGCGCCGAATCGTGTGAAGGTGGGAGCGGATGATACCTCCCCTTTCTTCATGGAGAAAGCGGCATTCTCGAATTCCGGGACCATCCGGCCAACGGAGAAGTAATACAAATCCCCGCGGTTGGTCTGCACGCTCGGGTCGCGGGAATAGCTGACCGCGAGCTCGCCGAAGTCCTTACCTGCCTTGGCATCCGCAATGATCTCTGCGGCCTGCTTGAGCACTTCCGCAGAATCCTGTGCGGTAGCTCCCTGCTTGAAGCTCAGCAGGATATGACTGGCACGGATCTCCTCGCGGCTCCGGTCGTACATCTCCCTGACGGCCGGTCCCACAAGCGCGCGGTCGGTCAGGTAGGATGCGGCCAGACTTCCTTTGTACTGCTGGATCTCCGAAAGCAGTTCGGGACGGCGGTCAAGACCTGTCTCGTACGCATCCAGGAGCTTCTTCCGGTATTTCACCATCAGGTCAAGGAATTTCTCCCGTTCCTCCTGCGATGCAGCAGCACCCGCTTGAGTGCTTCCGTTGCTCTTTGCATACAATTTCTCATACTCAGACAACGTGATGGGTGTCGCACCGATCGACGCAACAAGTGCGTCTTGTCCTTTTGGCGCACAACCGGCCATGAAGAGAGCGGTGAGAACCACAGCGGCAAGAAGGAAAGAGGAGACAGGAATACGCACAGAGGTGCTTCGTTCCACTGTAAGGCTCCGTGATTTGTTGCGGGCGAATGAGTTGCTCGTCCCCCGGCGCGTTTCGTACGCGGAAGGGCTTCTACGCATCCCAACCCTGACGAAGAGGAGAGTATCTCTACAGACCTGGTTGGAACCGCGCTAGAATACAATGTTACAGAAAACGCGGGTGAAGGTCAAGAAACCAGCGCGGCATCAAAATCCCGCTTCAGATCCTCGATTTCCTCCAATCCCACCGAAATTCTGATCATTCCCGGGGTCACGCCATGCTGGCGCAGCTCCCTGCTGCTCATGTTGACATGCGACGAATACACCGGGATGCTCACGAGGGTTTCTGCGCCGCCCAGCGACATCGCGTTGACAGCAACATGAAGAGCATCGCACGTTTTCACGGCGGCGCGGAGACCCCCCTTGAGCTCGGCTGTGACCATGCCGCCGTACCCCGACACTCCGTTGCCGCCCATTTGTTGACGGGCAATGGCATGATGGGGATGGGAGGGGAGTCCGGGGTAGTAGACCCGCCGGACTCGCGGGTGATGCTCCAGGAACTCCGCAAGTGCCAGGGCGCTGGCGTTCTGGCGATCCACGCGGAGAGCAAAGGTCTTGAGACTGCGCAGAAGGAGAAAGGCCACAAACGGATCGGCGCATCCGCCGTAGTACTTCATCTGAAAGTGCGTCTCCGCGATCGTCCGGGCGCTCCCCGCCACCACCCCGGCAATGAGATCCGAATGCCCGCCGAGATACTTCGTGGCACTCTCGACGACAATATCCGCGCCGAGGGCCAGCGGCCGCTGATTGCGGCTGGTGGCAAACGTATTGTCAACCATGATCGGGATGCGGCGTCCAAAGCGCCGCTGCGCCTTCCTGACCTCGTGCACCAGCAGCTTGAGATCCACGAGACCGAGGGTGGGGTTTGTCGGCGTCTCGACATAGACAAGACGGGTGGAGGAAGAGACGAGTTTCGACAAGGTCTCCAGGCGATCGGGTGGCACGTAACGCACCGTAATGCCGTGACGCGGGAGAATGTCGCGGAAGAAACGATACGTCCCGCCGTACAACGCAGGCGTACTGATGATCTCCTCCCCGGTCTCTACCGCCGCCAGAATGGCCGAGGTAATTGCCGCCATACCCGACGACAGCAGAAGGGTCTTCTCGGCACCCATCACTTCCGCGAGATGCTCCTGTGCCTGACGCACGGTCGGGTTGTGATATCGCGTGTACACAAAGACATCCGGATCTCCCTGGGCAGACCGGACGGCATCATGGGAATTGGCGAACCGGTAGGTGGAAGTCTGGACGAGCGGGGGAGCGACCGGTCCCTGATAGGGGTGAAGATGAACGCCATGAATTGCCCGTGTGGCAAGTCCGTGGACAGGTGCATGCCGTTGCTTACGCATCAGGATTCTCCTCTCTCCTTTTTGTGCTGAGGTTCTTTCGGAAGTCCCGGCGTGGCCATCAGGACTTCCTCGCGGGCGATGACCACGGTTCCCGGCGGAGCCCCTTTGGGTTTGTGAACATACTTGCGGCGGGTCATGGCGACCGGGACGATCTTCGCGTTGCGCATTTTGCTGTAGTAGGCAGCGATCCCCGCGGCTTCCTGGCGAGCGCGCTTGCCGGGTTCTCCCGCGGCAGACGAAATCTTCAGAATCACATGTGAGCCCGATGAACCGCGGGCATGAAACCACAAATCTTCCGGTCGTGCATGATGCAATGTCAGGTCATCGTTGTTGGCGCTGCTCTTGCCGGCCCAGACCTCGAAGCCGCCATGCACCGTGAAGATGCGGAATGGAGCTCGTTCCTGGTCCTGTTCGGACTCCAGCGCGCCCAGAGCGCGGAGCGCATCGCCTTTCTCTTTCATGAATGCCCTCAACTCTCCACGGGATGTAATGGATTCTACTTCCGAAAGAAGCGATCGGGCCTGAGACAACACGGCGCCGTAGACCCGGAGGCGGTCCCCCGTCATCATGCGCGATCGCTCAGCGCTCTTGGCCTTCTCAAAATACCGTTGTGCGTTCTGCACGGGGGTAAGCGATGGCTGCAGGGGAATATCGCATGGTGTTCCTTCTCCGGTCCAGGTCCACAGCGTTGCCCCCTTGCTGATTGTTGCGAGATGTGCCATGAGGAGGGACCCGTACCGTCGATACGTTGCGGCCCGATCCGTTTCGCCGACGTCGGTGCGAATGGCTTCACACGTGCGCTCCGCTTTCTCTATGCGGCGGCGCAAGAGGTCGCGAAGCTGGTGTTGCTCTTCCTGAAACGCCTCCATGGAACGCTTTCGAACGGAGAACTCTCGAAGCGCCATGTGAATATCGGGAAACTCCACTTCGGCTGCATCGAGTGCGTGCATCAACCGTATGGTGGAAAAGCGGAGGGGGAGTCCACCTGGGCCCGACACCAGCAGAAAGCGAGGCGTGAGGAATTCCTGTTCCACGTTGCTGGCAGCGACGGAGAGCGAGGGCCACCGATCTGCGGTCATCTCCCGCAACCGCATGTCAGGAGACAGACCCGCGCGGTGCAGGAGCTCGCGTAGCACCGTGGGCGGCACAACTGAGGATACGCTCTTCAATGCCGCCTGGAGTGTGATGTCTGACGAACCGACTTGACCCACCGCTCGCACCGGGTGCTCCGACGCCGCGGCTGAATCCTGATGCCCGGGGATTGGATCCTGCATGGCGCGAAGCGTCTCAACGCATCGGGTGATGGTGGGGATCTCAACTACGGGCGGCAACTCCAGCCGATTCCCGATTACGATCCGCGCCCGCTTGAAGGCATCGATGACAATCCGTTCCCTGTCAAGGAGGAGGACGTTGGAACGCGGTCCAAAGAGGTGGACTTCGAGCAGATGTCCGTTCGCAAGAGCGATCGTCACAATCCTGTCGGAGGGGTGGAGGTTCACTCTTTCAATACGACCGTCGTTTGCCGCTTCCAGAAGGTTCACGGAATTGCGTCTGGCGCGCGCGAATGACTCATGCAGGAAGAGCAGGGGAAGCTGCGCTGAGCAACTGATGAAGAGCGAATCCGGGCGGTCCGCAAACGCAACCAGGAGCTCATCCCGATCCTGGGAGAAGACGTTCTGAATGGTGGCTCCAGAGAGCTTTCGGTCAAGATCGGCGGTCAGGAGGGAGAGGGTGTGGTGCGAAGCGTGCATAATCGTTATCCACAATATATGCAAAACCGCTTCATTTTCAAGGATTTAGCGGAATCTCTGTGGATAGATTGTGGATAAGCTGGCATTCTGTTTGATGCACAATTGGTTGCAAGTGCCTTGACATTTTCGTAATTTTAACTTCCTAGGCACAATTTCGTCAGGGCACATGGTAACAAGCATGACCGGATACGGCCGGGGCGAGGCCTCTTCCGGTGCACACCACGTCAGCGTGGAATTACGAAGCGTCAACAATCGCTTTCTGGAGATTGCTTTGCGCCTTCCACGCTCGCTCTCCCTGCGGGAGAACGACTGCAAGGAAATCATCCGGCGTACCATTACCAGGGGGAAGATCAACGCCACGGTGACACTGGACCGCGGGGGAGTGGAGGCGGCCGGACTGCACATCAATCCCGAGACGGCAAAAGCCTACTACCGGCTTCTGCGCGATTTGAAGAAGGCATTGAAACTCCGGGAGCCGATCCGTCTGGCGCATCTTCTGCAGTTTTCGGAGATTCTCGAGCAGGAGGAGGAAGCAGGTGCGGATGAAGCGGAGTGGGCGCTCACGCGGAGCGCGCTTGATGCGGCCGTTGCCGATCTTCACCAGATGCGTCAGAAGGAAGGGCGGGAGTTGGAAAACGACTTCCGTGCGCGGATCGCGCTTCTGAATGAGCGCCTGAATGAGGTGGAGCGCCTCTCGAAGGAGCAGGTTCCCCGCGAACGGGAACGGCTGAAGGAGAGGATCCGGCAACTTCTGGATACGGAGCACGTGGACGAAGGCCGGCTGGAACTGGAGGTAGCGCTTCTTGCCGACCGGCTCGACGTGACGGAAGAATGCGTTCGCTTTCGGAGCCACAACAAGTTTTTCCTTGAAGCCCTCGACAGCAACGAATCGCCCGGGCGGCGGCTCAACTTCCTGGTTCAGGAAATCAACCGGGAGGCGAACACCATCGGTTCAAAATCGAACGCGCAGGAAATCGCCCATATTGTGGTGGGGATCAAGGAGGAGCTGGAGAAGATACGGGAGCAGCTCCAGAATATCGAATAGGACATGTCTGGTGCAACGCCCATATCCGCGGCCCGCGGCAAACTGATCGTCATCTCTGCCCCCAGCGGATCGGGGAAGACAACGATCGCGCGGGAGATGCTGAGCCGGAACTCCTCGCTCCGTTTTTCGGTCTCAGCCACAACGCGGGGAATGCGGCGGGGCGAGGTGGACGGGGAAGATTACTTCTTTCTTACGCCGGAGGAATTCCGCCGGCGCGTCAGCCGGGGCGAGTTCGTCGAGTGGGAAGAAATCTACGGCGATCTCTACGGCACGCTGCAGAGCGAAGTGGATGCAGCACTCCGCGGCGGAAAGCATCTGTTGTTCGACGTCGATGTGAAAGGGGCGCTGTCCATTAAACGCGCCTATCCTGAGGCGTGTCTGATCTTCATCCGGCCGCCGTCCCTGCAGGTGCTGGAACAACGCCTGCGGTCGCGCCTGACCGAAGATGCGGAAGCGCTGGGCCGCCGTCTCGAACGCGTGCCGATGGAACTCGACCAGGCGCCGCTGTTCGATTATCAGGTGGTCAACGATGTTCTGACAAAGGCAATCGAAGAAGTTCACGAAATTGTACAACTACACTTACGGACGCCATAGTGGGAGCAAAGCATATGCCGCTGAAACCGATCGATCTTGAATACTTCAACCAGACCGGGAAGAACGTGCACGAGTGCATCGTGGCCACGTCGAAACGGGCGCGACAGATCAACGAAGAGATCAAGATCGAGTTCAATCAACGGGTGGAGCTCATCACCACCAAAACGGAATCGGAAGCCGAAGAGAACGACATCAATCCGGACCAGCTCAAAATCAGCATCGAATTCGAAAAGCGCCCGAAACCGGCGGATACCGCGCTCGAACACCTGCTCGACAATTCGCTGACGTGGAAGTATAAAGAGAAGGAGCAGGTGGTCGCGCCGAAGGAAGACGAGACTCCCGAAGAAGAGGAAAACGAGGAATAGCAGTCCATGCCCACGCTGACGGGCAGGCATATCATCCTGGGCATTACGGGCGGCATCGCGGCGTACAAAAGCGCGCTGCTTGTCCGTGACCTTGTACGCGAAGGCGCCGAAGTGCAGGTGGTGATGACGCCGGCGGCAACGCAGTTCGTCACCCCGCTGACATTTGCCACTCTCTCCCGCAGGGACGTGATCGTGGAAATGTTTCCCGCAACGCCCGGCCAGCCGACAGCACAGTGGACCGCGCATATCGACCTCGGCGTCTGGGCGGACCTCATGCTCATCGCGCCCGCGACGGCGAACACGCTCGCCAAGATCACGGTGGGAATGGCCGACAATTTTCTGACGTCCCTCGTGCTGGCATTGCGCGGACCGCTGGTCGTTGCGCCGACGATGGATGTGGACATGTACCAGCACACGGCAACGCAGCGCAACCTGGCGCTCCTCAGGGAGCGGGGCGTGCACGTCATCGAACCGGAATCCGGCGAGTTGGCCAGCGGCCTGACCGGTCCGGGACGCCTACCCGATCCCGCAATTATCATGGATGTTGTCCGGGCGATCCTCGCGGGAAGGAAACGCGACCTCGAGGGGAAACAGGTGCTCGTTACAGCCGGTCCGACTCAGGAGCCGATTGACCCCGTGCGGTACATCGGCAACCGGTCCTCGGGCAAGATGGGTTTTGCGCTAGCGGAGGCGGCGGTGGCGCGGGGAGCCAGGGTGACGTTGATTGCCGGGCCGGTGCACTTGCCTACGCCATCCGGCGCGGATCGCGTCGACGTTTCCACCGCACAGGAGATGATGGATGCGGTCCTGGGGCGGTTCGAGAATTGCGATGTCCTGATCATGGCTGCTGCCGTCGGCGATTTCACGCCCGCTGCTGTTGCGCAATCCAAGATCAAACGCGAAAAAGCTGGGGCCGCTCACCTGACGATTGAATGCGTGCAAAACCCCGACATACTCCGCACAGCGGCGGAGCGCCGGTCACGCCAGATCCTCGTGGGGTTCGCCCTCGAAACGGACAACGGTCTCACCCATGCGCGTGAAAAGCGCACGGCGAAAAAACTCGATCTTATCGTTCTCAATGATCCACGCGTGGAAGGAGCTGCCTTCGGTGCGGAAACCAACGTCGTGACGCTTATCGGTCGCGACGATACCGCCACCCCGCTTCCCCTTCTCCCCAAACTGGAAGTGGCGCACCACATTCTGGATAGGGTCGTTCACCTCTTGCCTCCGGCCCGCTAATATCCGGAGAGACACCACATGGCCGATCTGCTGACGACGCTGCAGCGCCTGCTGCAGGATGAACGTGAAGTGTTTGGAGACTTTCTCGTGCTGGAACGCGCATCTGTACCCCCATCGCGTAAGACTCCTTCCCCGGAAAAGGGAGAGTCACAGAACCTCTCCGGTGGCAATCCGGTGAAACCGTCCACTCAGGAACGGGGCGGGACGCCGGACCGCGCCGGAATCGAGCTTGTGGTACCGGCCTCCCAGGAACAGGACGAAGTTCCGGACCTCTTCGGAGTCGCGCGTGCCGTGCCCTCCATAACGCATGAACCATGGTCGACCGCTCCATCGCTTGCGGAACTGGACGCCCAGATCAACACATGCATGAAGTGCCCTCTGGGTGCCACGCGCACGAAATTCGTGTTCGGCGTCGGCAATCCTCATGCGTCCCTGATGTTCGTGGGCGAGGCCCCCGGGGCAGACGAAGACGCCCAGGGGGAGCCGTTTGTCGGAAGGGCCGGCCAGCTGCTGAACAAAATCCTGGAAGCCATCTCGCTGCGCCGCGAGGATGTCTACATCGCCAATATTCTGAAGTGCCGTCCGCCCAACAACCGCACACCCTTTGCCGAAGAGGTGGAACACTGTCTGCCCTATCTGAGGAGGCAGATTGCACTGATCAACCCGAAGCTCATCGTCTGTCTGGGCCTGACGGCGGCACAGAATCTTCTCGGCACTACCGAAAGTCTCGGCCGCCTGCGCGGACGCGTCCTGTCGTTCGAAGGGATCCCGATGATGGTGACCTACCACCCGGCTGCGTTGCTGCGGAATCCCAATTGGAAGCGCCCGGCTTGGGAAGACTTCAAGGCGGTGCAACAATTCCTTGTGGACCACAGCGGCGACGCGGGAAAGGAGAAACCGGCGCATGGCTGAACGGCCATATCAGGGCGGCATTGATCTCGTGCCCGACCGGACACAACCCGAAGGGCGAATCCCTCCGCATGCCATGGACATCGAGGAGCAGATCATCGGTGCCATGCTCCTTGAGAAAGAAGCGATCTCCAAGGCGATCGAAGTCCTGGATGAGGACGCCTTCTATGCAGAGCGGAACCGGAAGATTTTTCAGGCCGTCGTAGCGCTCTTCGAGCGGGGCGAGCCGGCGGACAGCATCACGGTAGCCGAAGAACTCCGCAGACGGAGTCAGCTGGAATCCGCCGGAGGAGAATCGTACCTCGTGGAACTCACCATGAAGGTCACGAGCGCGGCGAATGTGGAGTATCATGCCCGGATCGTTCTGGAAAAAGCCATCCTGCGCAAGCTGATCTACGAGGGGTCCAAAATTGCGTCACGAGGGTTCAGTCCGACTGAAGATGCCTTCGACCTGCTGGACGATGCGGAGCAGTCCATTTTCAAGATCTCTGAATGGCGTCTGAAGAAGAGTTTTGTGTCAATGGACAGGGCTCTGCACAGCACGCTCGAAATGCTCGAGAGCATTCACGGCAAGCATGAAGGGGTGACCGGCGTGCCCACGGGTTTCAGGGATCTGGATACCCTGACAGGGGGGTGGCAGAATTCCGATCTCATTATTATTGCCGGCAGACCCAGCTCGGGCAAGACCGCGTTTGCCCTTTCTCTGGCATCCAATGCAGCTCTGCACAAAAGCAAACCGACAACGGTCGGGATCTTCTCGCTGGAAATGTCCACCCAACAGCTCATCATGCGCCTTCTGTGCGCAGAGGCGAGGGTGGATGCACACGCCGTCCGCACGGGCCGCCTCCCCGACGAAGAATGGACGCGGCTGAGCCTCGCGGCCGGCCGGCTTGCGAAAGCGAGCCTGTTCATCGATGATTCCGCAAGCCTCGGCATCCTCGAGCTGCGGGCCAAAGCCCGACGCTTGAGAGCAGAACACAATGTCGGACTCATTATCGTGGATTATCTGCAGTTGATGCAGGGTCCCAAAGGATCGGAAAACCGGGAGAAAGAAATCTCCGCCATCTCCCGCTCGCTGAAGGCGCTCGCCAAAGAACTCAATGTTCCGGTGATCGCGCTGTCGCAGCTGAGCCGCGCAGTGGAAGGACGCACGGACAAGAGGCCCATCCTTTCCGACCTTCGCGAATCCGGCGCCATCGAGCAGGACGCGGATGTCGTGGCGTTCGTCCACCGCCAGGAAATGTACACCGATCCGAAATCTGAAAAGGCGCAGGATGTGCAGGGCCGCGCGGAAATCATCGTAGGAAAGCAGCGCAACGGCCCGATCGACGATGTCAACCTGGCGTTCGTCCACCGGTATGCACGGTTCGAAAACCTCGCGCTTCCAGGACTCCAACAATTACCGGCACAGCTCGACGAACCCTCGTTCTGATGCAGCACGGGGAACGGCCGGTCAGGGGGAACGCGCACTCCGACCATTGAGCGCAGAGGAACGATTTCAACGGGAGAGGCGATCATGTACTCAGAACTCATGCACCGGTCAACACGAAGGAGCTTTCTGGGTTCCCTGACGGTGCTTTTCCAGGCATCCCTGCTGAGCAAGGTATCATTCGCGGCGGCGCCTCCGGCAGAAAAGACCGATGAAGAGGTGTTCCTTGATGCGATGGCATTTGCCAGGGCGCAGAAGCTGGAAGGCAAGCCCATTGGGGAGGTCATGACCGCGTTCGGCCGGAACTTCCTGGGTACACCCTACGTGGGGCATACGCTGGAAGCGCCCGGCGATGAACATCTGGTGATCAATCTCCGGGAGTTCGACTGCGTGACGTTTGTGGAGAACATGCTGACGCTGGCGCGATGCGTCAAGAGCGGGAAAACGAGTTTCGCAGAGTTCATGACCGGATTGGCGAAGGTCCGCTACGCGGGCGGCTCCATTGACGGCTATCCCAGCCGTCTGCACTATTTCTCCACGTGGATTGGGGACAACGGGCAGAAGGGGGTCGTGAGGGACATCACGCGGGAGCTCGGGGGAACGGCATATGAAAAACCGATAGATTTCATGACGACACACGCCGGATCCTACAAGCAACTTGAGCGGAAGGACTTCGTACAACGGATCAAGCTCATGGAGCTGGAACTCTCGCGAGCGCCGCTCCATCACATTCCAAAGGAAGCGATCGGAGCGATGCAGGATCGTCTGCAGGACGGGGACATTATCGGGACCACGACTGCGATGAAGGGAATGGATATCTCTCATACCGGCCTGGCGGTGCGTGAGGGAGGTATCGTGCGATTCATGCACGCGCCACTGTCCGGGAAGCAGGTCATGATCTCGGAGGGATCGCTGGCAGAGTATGTGAAGGGCATCGCGTCCCATACCGGCATCGTGGCGGCAAGACCGCTTGAGCCGCAAGAGTAAGAAACGTCTACCACATCACTACGGAGAATCACATGAAGAACGTCAGCAAACAGCTATGTATCGTCCTGCTCCTCCTCGCCGTCTCTGCCGCCGGAGCTCTGGCACAAGGTCTCTACTGGGAGAGCACCGTCAGCGGCGAAAAGATGGAAGGCACGGACGTGGTGAAGAGCTGGTACATGCCGAAGATGATGAAGATCCAGACCGGCAGCAACGGCGATTTCAGCATTCTCCGGCTGGACCAGGAAAAGCTCATCATGGTGAAGCCGGAGGAAAAGACCTATTCGGTCATGACGTTTGCGGAGATGGAGCAGGGCATGAAGCAGGCGAATGCGCAGTTGGAGAAAGCGATGGAGCAAATGAAGGACATGCCGGCAGAGCAGCGCGAAATGATGGAAAAGATGCTCGGCAAGTCGGTGGGGAAGAAGGAAGGTAAGGCCGTGGCGAAGAAACTGGGCGATACGAAGAAAGTCGGCGGCTTTGCCTGCACCCGCTACAAGATCCTGCGAGGCACGGAGGAGATTGCGGAGATCTGGATCACGAAAGAGATCAGGGGCTTTGATGCCATGCGCAATGACCTGAAGGCATTTTCAAAACGCATGACGGCCATGAATCCCGTGATGGGCGGCGACCTGGCGAACGCGATGGAGAGCCTCGACGGCTTCCCCATGGAGTCCGGCATGATGGGGATAAAGACCGTGGTGACCAAAATCGAGCCCAAGGCGACATCGCTTTCCGAGTTCGAAGTCCCCTCAGGGTACAAGAAGGTCGAGATGAAGCATATGGGTGAGTCGCAGGAGTAAGCACGCGTGGATGGGAGCGCGCCATCGTGTTGGTGAGAGCGTCACCGTGCAGGAGGGCGCAGCAGTGCGTGTTGGAGAGCTTTGCCGCGTTGTGGAAAACCCCTCCACGCTAAAGAGCGCTTCACTGTACTGCGCTGAACATCACCGCACTGCAGAGCGCGTGTTCTGGGGAGTAGTTTCAGGGAGCTGCTCGAGGCCGAAACGGCATCGCGGCTCCCTTCGCTTTTGTACCTCCTGAAACCGGTCCCAGCACGCATCCGAGACCTTCGTCAGGGGATGATGCACATGATACTGGATGGCAAGATTGCGGAGGGATTTCCCGGCCACGCCGAGCAGGGAGAGGCGGAACTGGATGTCGGAATCCTCGCCACAGCCGGGCCCGTCATAGAGCTCGTCGAAGCCGTTGACCGCAACCAGATCCTGCTTCCACGCGGAGAAATTCGAACCCAGCATCCCGCGCACATTGCGCAGCAGGAGCCTGCGCAGGAGCCGGCTCGTGATACGGAGCCCGTCTTCAATCCGGAGCGCATCTCCCCGTAGTCCGTCCATCCATTCCTGCCAGCCGTACCGTTCGTAGCTTCCCGAAGCGATCGCATCCATGGTCAGATTGTGCGACCAGCGTTTGCTGGTCTCGACACGCCTTCCCAGGAGTACCGTTTTCTGATCGCGTTCCTGCCAGTGGTCACGGAGGAAATGCCGGGAAGGAAGACAGTCGCCGTCAATGAACACCAGGTACTCCGTCCGGGACGCGCGGATGGCATTGTTCAACATCGTGTTCTTGCGCCATCCTTTGTCTTCATGCCAGAGGTGGGTGATGGGGAAGAACGAGCGTTGTTGGGCTTCGCGGACAGCGTCGGCGACCTCGGGTCCCGAGCCATCGTCGGCAACGATAACCTCGAAATTCGTCTTGGACTGTCGCGCGCATGCTGCGAGAACGAGCCGGAGAACATCGGGCTTGTTGTACACTGCAACAATCAGACTGAGATCAGTCGGTCTAGCGAGCCGGTTCATAGGGGAAGATACGAAATTTCAGTTCTGATTTCGAGGGGATGGCGGGTAGGGCGCGCTCCCGGTTGGCCGGAAATCCGGCCATGCGGATCAGCAATGCAATCATGCAACGCGAAGCGGTGGACAGAGTTGACAACGGAGAATATCCGGTGTACCTTTCCGGTCATGACTGACACTGCCGGCGTGCGGACATTGATGGAGAAAAGAGTCGCCGGCGCACTATCAAAGGAGCATTCCATGGAAACGCACGTCCTGTCCGACAAGAACCAGTTTCCCACCCGGGAGGTGCTTGCAGGCTATCTTGGCAAGAGCCAGGCGCTCTGGGACGCTTTTTTTGAGTTCATACACACCGAGCATCCGGATTTTCATGAGGAGTGGAGGTATTACAACGACGGCAAGCGCTGGCTGATGAAGATAACGCACAAGAAGAAGACCGTCTTCTGGCTTGGGGTGAACTCGGGTTCTTTCAGGATCACTGCCTACCTTGTAGAGCGGGCAAAGAAGGCCATTGCTTCGAGTGCGCTTTCCAGCGAGTTGAAGGAGCAATTCGCGGCCGGGAAGAAGTTCGGCACACTTAAGAGCGTCACGATTACCTTCAAGAGGAAGCGGGACATAGCGGACGCACGAGTGCTGGCGGATCTCAAGCTCTCGGTCAAGTAGTTCATGAGGCAAGTACGGTAGTTTCTTTCGGGAGGCCCTTTGATGCACCTCCGGGCCTCCCGGTCCTCTCCTGGCATTTCCCACTTCGCATCGTCATCCCGACAAGGATCCTTCTCGCTTTCTTACCTCGCCTTCAAGTATGCCGTGGCGAGTTCAAGACGTCCGCCGACAGGTCATTTTATAGAACCGTTTCGATGTACATTTCTGTCAGCAGTTGACAATTTAGGCATTTTTCACTTGACATTTACAGTAATGTGGCTATATTAGCAAAGCGTTTCGATTCATTTGTCCGAGCACTCCTCAAAGCTGTCCGTAAATCGTGCCCTCACACAAGCAGGCGCACAGTGAAACGCCCAACCATCAAAGACGTTGCGCGGGAAGCAGGTTGTTCCGTCTCGACGGTATCCATCGTTGTCAACGACCGTGGATATGTGAGCAAAGAGACTCGCGAACGCGTCATGAAGGTTGTCAAGGAACTTGGTTATCACGCCACCCGCTCCGCCCGCGGCCTCGCATCCAAAACGAGCGGCAACATCGGGTTCATCCTCCGGGATGATCACTTCTCCCAGGCCGAGCCGTTCTACACACGCGTCTTTCTGGGCGCAGAGTTTGCCGCCCGCGACCGGAATTTCTATGTCCTGCTTGCCACAGTCGGAAGGCAATTCTCTGAAAGAAAGGACCTTCCCCGATTCCTCCTCGAACGCAACGTGGACGGTATCATCATTGCAGGGAAAGTCTCCCCGCGCTTCATCGACCAGGTTGAGCGGTTCGGCATTCCGATTGTCCTGATTGATTTCGAAGTGCGGCGCAAACGCTATGCATCCATACTCATCGATAACAAAGCCGGCGCTCACCTGGCTGTCGATCACCTCCTTGCATGCGGTCACAAGAGCATTGCCTTCGTGGGCGGCGATATCCTTCATCCGAGCCTTGCCGAACGCCTTGAAGGCTATCGTGAAAAACTCCAGGAACACCACATCACCGTTCAGGATCGGTGGATCGATATTCAGGAACCGGACTCCCGCATTGCCAACGGCGCGCACGCGATGGCACGTTTGCTCCAGCAACACCCAAGGCCCTCGGCGGTGTTTGCCGCCAACGACGCCATGGCCATCGGCTGCATCCAACAGATTCTTCAGAACGGACTGAATATCCCCGGCGATATCGCGGTTGCCGGATTCGATGACATTGAAATGAGCTCGCTCATGCAACCTCGCCTGACGACGTTGCGGGTGTTCAAAGAAGAGCTCGGCCGCCAGGCAGTGGAAACGCTCGTGGATATGATCAAGAACGGAGACACCATGCTCGTTACCAAGCACCTGCCCGTGGAACTGAAGGTGCGCGAATCCAGCTGCGCCAAAGTCTCCGCGGACGAGCACGATGTGTCTCAACACAGTACCACGTAACGCTAACTCATCTCCGGAGCACATGGGGCAATGACCCTCGGCATCCCCCTCGTGTGGCGACGGAACATACTTGTACCACACTCATCTCTCAAATCTCTATGGAGGCTGTTATGAAGTTGTGTTCAAAGTTCCTTTTGATGGGCTTTGTACTCGCCTTGGCCGCCTCGACTGTCCCAGCTCAACCCGTCAATCTGAATATAGTCGGCGGGTTCGAGGGGACGATGCCGGCATTCTGGAACGTGGGGAACACGGGTGGCGCGACGCTGACGTGGGCGACGGACCAGTACCGGTCCGGGCTGCGGTCGCTGAAGATCGAGAAGACGACGACGGGCGACAGCGCGTCGTTCGTGTCGGACAACATGTGTGACATCTGGGCGCCGG
>JADLEA010000041.1 GCA_020846365.1 Bacteroidota bacterium | reverse complement strand
GATAGTATTCACAGTCTAAGCGACTTACAACTTCTTGTACAGGGCCATCGTCCATCGGTCCGGATATGATCGTGGGCGGTACCCCGGTTTCTCTTGATATGGTATTGATGAGTTCAACGAATCTCCCGGCCGGCCATCTGTTCGGCAACTTTCCGGCACCCACGTGGTATGCGACAATCGGGCGCTTCCCATTCGCCATTGTCCGGATCAGCGTGCTCCCACGGTCCTTTTCCTCCCGAGTCAGGGTAAGTTCCAGTACAAGATCCGCCCGGGGCAAGGAGAGGAGGTCGGCGATGTCCAGGTTGCGTTCCGCCTGGTGACGTTGCAGGCCCTCAGGCCATGCGAGAGCACGTTCATGCGTGTAGAAGAAGGAGGACGGATTGGGCACCCCGTTAATGCTCCCTGCTCCTATCCGGACTCGCGCCCCCGTCAGGAATGCCATCAGGTCGCTGGTCACTGAAGTCGAAACCGTCGCCGGGACCAGGACCAGGTCGAACCGGCGTGAACGCAGCGATCGGATGAATCGCCAGAGTGCAACGAGGTGGAGGCCGCGGTTATCCAGGAAGGCCCGTTTGTCGAAGTTGAGCACCTCATCCAGGGACCTATTGTGCAGCATGACGTCATAGTTCACCGGGCTTGTCATGAGGGCCAGGTGACAGCCGGGAAACTTCTCCCTGAGCGCCCTGAGGAGAGGCGTGACACACAGCATATCTCCGAGCTGGTTATGCTGCCGGATAACAAGGATTCGCGAGAAGCCGGCGGGATCAACTGATGGCACGTGACGGGGCCTGAACACGGCCCGCAGGACGGTCAGGAGGAGCTTCTTGAGAAGCCGTTCAACGCTCCGGAGGCTGGGGAGCGCACGGATCATGATCCGGAATTCTGTGATTCTTTCGATTCGTCTTTCTTTGGCGGCGCCAGATCCTCGAAATCCGCGTCCTGGATTTCGCCCAGGGGAATCTCCTTGGAACGGACGCTTGGCTCAGCCGGTGGCGTATGGACCCGCCCGCTCCGGTCCTCGCGGGAACTCTGGACCATTTTGAGCGCGACGCGTATCAATCTCCAGAGGATGAACCCAAGGATGACATAGAAGAGCATCACCAGAAGGCGCATCATCTCCTCCGTTTACGGGTGCAGATGAGGATTGTAGTACTCTACGGGAGCCCGCGACGCCCGGAATATCTCGCGCACGAGTTGGTCGTAGTGTTCTTTGTTGCCCACAAAGTCTATTTCCGTCGCATTCACGATCAGCAACGGGGTCGCCTTATACCGGAAGAAGAAGTAGTTGTACGCTTCGTTCAAATCCTTGATATAGGCCTCTGAGAGGTGATGCTCGATGGCCCGCCCCCGCTGCCGGATGTTCTGCATCAGGCGCGGCACGCTGGATTGCAGATACACAACCAGATCCGGCATCGGGATGTTGTGCTCGATGCTGCTGATCAGTGTCTCATACAGCTTCAGCTCCTCGTCCTCGAGGTTCAGGTACGCAAAGATCTTGTCCTTTTCGAAGATGTAGTCCGTCACCAGCATCTGCTGGAACAGATCTCCCTGGATGAGATTGCGTTGTTGTTTGTACCGTGTCAGCAGAAAGAAAATCTGCGTCTGGAAGGCGTACCGGTCCGGATCGCGGTAGAAATCCTTCAGGAAGGGATTCTCTTCAAACTGTTCCAGGACAACGCGTGCGCCGAGCGTCTGCCCAAGCATTTGCGTCAGAGAGGTCTTCCCGGCACCGATGACACCTTCGATCGCAATATAGCGGTAGTCGCTCCGGGCGACAATAGCTTCAAGAGGTTCCTGCTTGGACACGCGTCACTCCTTGGCGAGATGGCAATGCTCAGACCGGAATATGGTAGGAGGTTCTGACCACGCGGCCCTGGTCCGCACACGCCGCGGCCATCTCCTCCACTGTCAGTCCGTTGACGGGGTGAACTAGATCGGGGGCAATATCGCGAAGCGGGACCAGGGCAAAACGGCGGTGCTCGAGATCGCGATGCGGCACGCAGACCTGGTCATCCTCGAACACCAGGCCGTCATAGACCAGAATATCCAGATCGATTTCCCGCGGGCCCCACTGTTCGTGGGCGGTGCGACCCATGGTGCGTTCGATGGTTTTCAACGAGCAGAGCAGCGCCGTCGGGGGCAGCGTCGTGTTCAACTCGCACGCCGCATTGAGGAATTTCGGCTGATCGGTCTTCCCCCAGGGATCGGCTTCGTACACTGCGGAGAACCACACGACGGACGTGTCCGGAAGGGCCCGTAGCGCGGTGGCCGCATCAGAAAGGTACTTGAAGCGGTCACCGATATTCGATCCCAGCCCGACAAACACGCGATATGTCGTCATCGGCGTTCAGTCATTTCTACTTCGACGTAGTCCACCACCCCCCGTACGGGCGGATGGGGCTTGCGAATGCGCACCGTCACTTCGTCGATTGCGGAGTACTCCTGCAGCAACCCTGCCGCGATGGTGCGCGCGAGCGCTTCCAAAAGATAGTACTTCTTCTCCAGAACCGTCGAGCGTATGAACTTGTACACCTGCTCGTAGTCCACAGTCCCTTTCAGCGAATCGGTCCTGGCAGCGGCGGAAAAATCCCCGACCATGTCCACGTCCAGCTCGAACTTCCCGCCCAGGTTCTGTTCGTCTTCCATGACCCCATGGTATGCGTAGAATACCGCATTCCGGATGCGGATCACGTGCCGTCCCGGTTGGGAGTCTTTGCCGTCGCTGTTCTCTAATATAGACATAGGCTTCCGCAGAATCAACCAAGGGTTGTGACTGCCCTGTCGATGCGACGCAGGCAGGTACTCTTGCCCAGCAATGCCATCATCTCGAAGAGCCCGGGCCCCTTGGCGGTTCCGCTCACAGCCAGCCGCAGGGGATGGATGACTTTGCCGGTCCCCACACCGTTCTGTTCCGCGACGCTTCGCACGCACTCCTCTATGTCGCTGGCGCCAAAGTGCGTGAGTGCATCCAGTGGAGGTGACACCGCACGCAGGTATCCGGCGCTTTCCGGTTTCCAGTTCTTCTTCCTGGCGTCCTCGTCATAGGCAAGGGGATCCGTGTAGAGGTAGGTACAACCGGTGACGAACTCCTCGAGCGTTGTGGCGCGCTCCTTCATCAGGCCGATCACGCCGGAAAGATACTGATCGTCCGGAACCGCTAATCCGTGCGCCTGGAGCCGCGGCCGGATGAGATCCGCCAGCCGTGCTTCACTGGCCGTCCTGAGGTACTGTTTGTTGACGGAATTCAATTTCTCCATGCTGAAAATCGCGCCCGACTTCCCCACCCGCTCCAGAGAGAATTCTTCCACGAGCTGGTCGAGCGTAAAGATCTCCCGATCGTCGCCGGGGTTCCAACCCAGAAAGGCGATGAAATTCAAGAGCGCCTCAGGAAGGTACCCTTTCTGCATGTAGTCTTCGACGGCCACATCTCCCTGCCGCTTGCTCAGTTTGGAACGGTCAGGATTGAGCAACAAAGGCAGATGGGCAAAGACAGGCAGATCCCAACCGAAGCACTGATAAAGGATCACGTGCTTCGGCGTGCTGGACAGCCATTCCTCTCCGCGAATCACATGCGTCACACCCATCAGGTGATCATCCACCACGTTCGCAAGGTGGTACGTCGGGTAGCCGTCGGATTTCAGCAACACCTGGTCATCGATCATCTCGCTCGCGAATTCCACCCTGCCCCGGATAATATCCTCCACGGCAACCGTGGTATCGTCCGGGACCTTGAGACGTATGACGTGTGCGTCGCCGCCGGCAAGTCTTCGCTGGATTTCGTCGGGGGTGAGGCGGAGCGCGCGGCGATCGTACTTCGGGGTGAGGTGCCGCTGTTCTTGCTCTGCCTTCATGGCTTCCAGCTCTTCCTGGCTGTCAAAGGCATAGTATGCCTTCCCTTCCCGGACGAGTTGCTCCGCATGATCCCGGTAGAGGGTCAGGCGCTCCGACTGAACGTAGGGCCCGCGGTCACCGCCGGCTCCGGGACCCTCGTCGAAGGCCAGCCCCGCCCAATGCAGGGTACGCACCAGATTCTCGACGGCGCCTTCCACGTACCGGTTCCGGTCCGTGTCCTCGATGCGGAGGATGAAGGAGCCCCTGTGTTTCCTGGCAAAGAGGTAGTTGTACAGAGCGGTTCTCAGACCGCCGACGTGAAGGTATCCGGTGGGACTAGGGGCAAAACGAACGCGGACGGTGGACAATGCTTGCCTGCTCAGGTGGAAAAACAGCGGCGACTTCCGTCGTCGCTAGTGTGTGACCGTTGAAGTGTAAATGTAGCAAAATGCACCACCATTTGCCACATGTCACACAAAAAGCACTCCGGTGCGGCAGAGAAGGACTACCGCGCCCCCCGATCAGTCGTGCCAGGCCGGGATCTGTCGCATGCGAAGGCAAAGCACCTGAAGCCGTAAGAGCACAAGCACGGCAGTCACATCGCAACACCGGATCTGGTCATGTCACCATGCCCGGTAGAGAATCTCGAGTTTCCTGAGGTTGCTATCGCGAAAACGCGAACACTGCCGGCCCGCGCTGGACTCCCACGGTTCGTCTGTGGACGAGAGACGACGTGTAGGAACGCACTTCACCTTGAGTGACGAAGCTCTTTGCATCTGCCAGGTATGTGTCGCCGGACGCCGGATCGATGCTCACCGCATAGAATGTTCCGGCTACGACATCCCTGGTCACGGTCAGCGTGGAGAGTTGCACCCGATGGAGCGGCCCGCCGTAATAGCTCCCCGGCGTGACGCCGAGAAAAAATGCGGCACCATCCGTGCCGATCGCAATCGAACCCCAGAGCGGTTCTGTGAAGACCACAGAGTCTTGGGCCGCATGGGTCGTGGGGTTGAGCTTGTATATGGCACCTGGAAGGGCCGGCATCCCGTATGGATTCCCTGTGCAGGCCACCCAGAGGGTGCCGTCGGATGCGCGCGCAATTCCGGTTGGCCCTGCCCCTACACGAATCGTTGAACGGGTCTGGAGCGGAGAGACCCCCAGCACGCTCACCGTGTTGTCGGCGCCATACCCGGAGTTGCACACGTAGAGTTCATCTCCGGTCAAGACCATCTCCTGCGGGTTGGCACCAACGCTGATCGAATCGAGGACGGCCAGGGTTGAGAGGTCGAGGGCGATGACGGAGTTCAGGTAGAGGCGCGTCACGTACAAACGGTTCCTCAGAGAATCGATCACCATGGCATGGGGCACCCAACCGGGGAAGTACGCGGTGTTGAGTATCTGATGCGTGGTGCGATCAAGCACGACGATGTTCTCGGACCCGCTCATGAGCACGTACAATCTGTCGCGAAACAGCACCATGTCATCGCCGGTGCTCCCGAGATGCGCCCCCTGGTTCGCCGCCTCAACGACATCGGTATACACGGTATCATTCAGCAGGTCAAAGAGGGCAAGCCGGGCGCCCGAAGGATCGCCGTAGTTGCCCTCATGGAGAACATACACGCCTTTCGCCGCCGGGACGACTGTGGTACCATCATCCGGCCCCGAAGGATCCTTGGTGCAGGAGAGGAGAAGGACTGAGAGTGCAAGACACAGCATGAAGTATTTCACGGATTCATCTTTCGAAAGTGGAACGATCAATAGGAAACGTCACATCTGAGTCGTGCATTGCGGAGAGGCATGGGATAGCCCGGCATCACTTCGTACGACGCGTCCAGCAGGTTGCCGACGTCGCCTCCCACGCGGACGCGCCAGCTGCCGAGGTGAAACCGGACCGCCGCTCCCGCGTGGAGCACATGATATCGGGGGAGAAACGGACCGTTGTCCTCCGTCACGAAGCGGTGACCCACAAAGGTGTACCCGCCGCTGAGCGCCACCGACTCCAACACTCCCGAGCGTATGTCAAACACGTAGGACCCCTCCACCCCGGCCGTTTCCTGAGGGAGGGATGGGAGCTGGACATTGATATTCGGATCGCCGTCATAGTCTGCAGAGGTCTTCTCGGATCTGCTCCTCGTATAGTGCACGGAAAGAGCCGCCCCTCCGGAAGAGTACGCATAGGCAAGCTCGAGGCCTCGCGACCGCACGTCTCTGAGATTCTTTGGCGTCACGATCCCCGATCCTGCGGCCACCCAGATGATGCGATCGCGCATGCTGATGTCAAACAGGGTGACATCAAGATGGTGTTCGCCGAACGCGACGCACGACACCCCGCCTCCTGCTTCGAAGGAGGTGGATCGTTCCGGCTTGAGGGAGGGGTTTCCGATTCCGCCGCCGCCCGAGTATTACAACTCATTGAACGTCGGTGGCCGGAAATTGCGGCTTGCATTTCCGCGCACCCGCAGAAACGCGTCCGGGATCGACGTCAGCTCTTCCAAGGGGACACGCATGAACATCCCCAGCTGCGGGCTCCAGGCATCCAGATCCTGACCGGCCCGGTCATATCTGAGGGCCGGGTACAGCGCGGCCGAAAATTCATGCTCGTCGCCGAAGAGCGGCTGCTCGCCCGCGATCGCAATCCCCCACTGCGTCCGCCTCGCGTCCTCCCGGTGCACATTGCTCCCGTCAATCGAGCGGGTCAGATCGCCCCCCGTGTTCACTCGCATACCCCAGGGCGTCAGAAATGTGACGCGAGATTCGAACCGTGCCTCCCGGGTAACCGAGTAGTTGTCTACGGGAACATACCCGATGATCAGTTCCGGGTCGCGGTAACGTTGATACCCATATTGCCCCTGAAGACGCGTTTCCCATGAGGCAGTCGGCGAGAGAAGCGCAGTCACGGATGCTTGCAGGATTGCCTGCTGGTCCCGCTGCCGTGCAGAGGAGGAGCTGAAGGGGCCTGCAACAATGCCGGGGACTCCCCGTTCGCCGGAATGGTAGGCAGCATAAGACTCAAGCTGTACCGTTGAAGAGAGCGGTGTTCGCAGGGTACCTGACCATCGATCCACCCGGAGATCCGCGTTTCGTCTGTTGAGCTCCAGCACGGTCGCGCCGTTACGGAACTCGAAAGGAAAATCCTCATCGCTGGTCTCGCGGCCATAGCGGAGTTGCCACGTCGTCGGTGCAGTCCCGTCTCCCACCGCAACCCGGTACTGTTGATACCCGAAGGAACCCCACTCCACCCCGGCTGTCGCGTATTGACCCTCCGACATCGTGCGCGTAATGACGTTGACGATTCCTGCGACTGCGTGGGGACCATGGAGAGCGGACTGCCCGCCTCGCACGATTTCTATTCTTTCGATGTCATCAGATGCCGTCATCCCCAGATCGACGCCGCCTGTCTGGATGCTGTTCACCGGCATGCCATTAACCAGAAAGAGCGTGTGCTCGGTCCCCAGACCCCGCTGCGCGATGGTCTTGATCCCAGAAGGTCCGCCGTAGTCCTTCACAAACAATCCCGTACCCGACGCCAGGATCGTGCCGAGCGAAGTCCCACCGGCCGTTTCGATCTCCCGCCTCGTCACAACGGTTGCGGCCGAGGGTGAGTAGAGGACGGGACGTGGAATACGCTGGGAGGTCACAACCACTTCTTCAAGTCCGTACGTGCGGGCGCCGGGCTGAGTCCTTGACGTGTCGCCGGGCTGTTCCCCGGACGTTGCCACCGCGTGGGTGCGGGCTCGACGAATAGACGCGGGGGATGACTGTGCCGCGCCATCGCGCGTTTGCCTGAGTGAAGCGTAGGAGAGTCTTGCCTCACCGTCGCTCAATCGCTTCAGAGATGAGAGCGAAACTGCTGTTGATTCAGCGTGCGCCTGCCGCGCAGATACGCGGGAACTCGTCGTTGATTCAACGCGCGGCTGGCGAGGGGACGCGATGGTGGGTGTTGTCGCTTCGACCTGTGCTTGCAGGACTTGGACTGCACCTGTCAATAGTACCTGACAAAAAACGCAAGCGACGATCGTGGATCGAATGGGTGCCAAATGAAAAAGCCTCTCCCTTCTTGTAGAAGAAAGAGGCCAGGTGCAGGTGCCCGAGTCTCGGCCCGCTGCAAATGTCCGGTTCCTTCCCGCGAAGGTTCTTTTCAGGACTTGGAGCTGGCAGGTCTCCTGGCTCGTGACTGGGGTTTCAACGGTGTCTTCCCAACCTGTCCGGTCAGTGGCACTCGTACCCTCTTGTCACTCACAGTTGCGGGGCAGCTTCCGCTTATACGGAATTCCCTACACCAGCACCATGGATTTAAATGAACTTGAGCCAATATATCTCATGCTTCTCTCAAAGTCAAGTACATGTTCTGAGCCATCTGGAGAATACTAGCCCCAGGAATCTCACCCGTTTAGCTTGAGATCCATTCATTCGATGCCAAATGCCATAGATCTCTTGGCACGGAGAATGCCCCGAATTACGCGGATATGTACGGACTTCTCGACATACGGCGGCGCACTACCGCCCTGATAATCTCTCTCGTCGGCGCAGCTTCGGCCTCGTGGGCGATTGATCCGCCGGT
>JADLEA010000040.1 GCA_020846365.1 Bacteroidota bacterium | reverse complement strand
TTGAGCGCCAGGGCGTAGAGCTGGTTGATGAGCGAAGTGACCTTCTGCTCATGAGCCAGAACCTGCGTAAACACCGCCATGGCAGATGCCCACTCCGTCTGGGGTTTCTCGATGGCACCGAGCACCACACGCCCGCCGCGGTCATTCACAAATCCGGCGAATTTCATGGCATGTCCGAGCTCCTCATTCCACTGCACCGTAAGCCAGTGAGCGAATCCCGGCAGATTTGCCGACTCGAAGTGCTGGGCCATGGCGAGGTAAAGGTAGGCAGATTGAATCTCGTGTCGAATCTGCTCATTGAATGCATCCTGAAGGGTCTTGCTAAGCATGCAGAGAATTCCTGATTGTGGTTTTGAGATGGGCAGACAAATGTGATCTAAACTACCAACTCAGGGACGAAAAGTCAACGGTACGGGTGTCACGCTTACGCGGGGCGACACGGTGCGGATGCAAGCTCCCCGCATGCGTCGCGTTTGCAGGTCGTGGGGCAGGTTAGTATCTTGATACCCATGAAGCCCCCGGGATGGACGCTCATTGCCGCCGGTGTGTTCTGGGTCCTTCCATCCACGGCATCCGGGACGGAGGAAGGGTGCTCGACTGCCGGCCGGTTTTCATCCAGCCGGAACGCCTCCGCATCCATCGGAGATCCGGGCATTGATGTCTCGTACTACCGTCTGGATCTGCATGTCGACCATGTCAACGGAACCCTGCGTGGGGACGTGCGAGTCGCGGCCTCCGTGGTCGCTGACACCCTGCATGCGGTGACGCTGGACCTTTCTGCATCCATGACTGTCGATTCGGTGCGTCTGGGCCAGACCCGACCGGTCTTCGTCCGCCTTCCCACAGGATTCACCGTCCAGCTTCCCACCCCCCACACGCGCGGCGAGCACCTCACCCTTGATATCGCGTACCACGGGGCTCCCGCATCCACCGGATTTGGGAGCTTTGTCTTCTCCAGCGCCCTCGAAGGACCATGGGTCTGGTCGCTCAGCCAGCCCTATGGTGCCAGGGACTGGTGGCCGTGCAAAGACCACCCCTTGGACAAAGCCGATTCCGTGGATATCCTTGTCACGTGTGCGTCGGGTCTGAAAGTCGGGTCCAACGGCCGCCTCGTCTCGGTGCGGGATAACGGCGACGGAACCACCACGCACACCTGGACCGAACGCTACCCCATCGCCACATACCTTGTCTCGGTTGCCATCGCCCCGTACGCAGAGTTCAGCAACTGGTTCAAGTACGGGCCTCAGGATTCGATGGAGGTGCTGAATTACGTCCTCCCCCATCACCTCGAGCTGGCACAATCCACGCTGCCCAGGACGGTGGACATGCTGGAGGTATTCTCGCGTCTCTATGGCCCGTACCCGTTTCTGAACGAGAAGTACGGACACAGCGAATTCGGCAGGGGCGGAGCCATGGAACATCAGACCATGACCTCCACGACGACATTCGACGAAGACGTCATCGCGCACGAGCTGGCGCACCAGTGGTTTGGCGATCTCATCACCTGCCGCACCTGGCAGGACCTCTGGTTGAACGAGGGCTTCGCGACATACAGCGAATCGCTCTACCGTGAAGCGCGTTACGGGGGTGATCAATACCGGGCGCTCATCAGAAACCGCATGCATGATGCCATGAACGCACGGGGATCACTGTTTGTCCAGGACACATCGTCTGTTCCCGAACTCTTCGCCAGAAGCCGTGTGTACTCCAAGGGGGCTTCCGTCCTTCATATGCTCCGCCACGTCATGGGCGACACGCTGTTCTTCAAGGCCATACGTGCGTATGCGGGAGATCCACGCTTCCGGTACGGCACGGCGAGCACGTCCGACTTCCAGTCGGTCTGCGAATCGTACTATGGCAGATCCCTGGGGTTCTTTTTCACACAATGGGTGTACGGAGAGAATTATCCCCGGTACACCCTCCGATGGACGGCGCAGACCGAAGGAACGAGTTTTCTCATCGATGCCATGCTGGAACAGGAAACCGGCACCACCAATCCCTCTGCCTTCGTGATGCCTGTCGACCTCCGCTTTTCGGCCGCCGGGCAGGAAACAACAGTCGTGGTATGGAACTCCCAGAATCCCGAGCAGTTCACCGTCCCTCTTCCTTTCCGGCCGGAGCGTGCAGAGGTGGACCCCGACCAGTGGATTCTCCGCGAGGTGATTGACCCGGGCCCGGTCCTGCCTACAACCGCTGCATTGGCTCAGAATTTTCCAAACCCATTCAACAACGGGACAAGCATTCGGATCCAGATCCCTCACCGGACGCATGTTACGCTGAGCGTGCATAATGTCCTCGGGCAACGCATTGAGACGCTGGTCGATGGCGTCGTGGACCCGGGCACCCATGAATACCAGTGGACCCCGGGGGTGGCGCTGCAAGACCCCGGGACCGTCCCGGATCGTCCGGTGGCGAGCGGCGTCTACTACTGTCGGCTCGCGACGGACGGAGCATTTCTTACTCGCAGCATGATCTTCATAAGGTAATACTCCTCCATGAATACACAAGGAACCGCGTGCATTACCGGCGCATCTTCAGGGATCGGTGAGGTCTTCGCCCGCCGCCTTGCCGGGCAGGGATACAACCTTCTTCTTCACGGCCGGCGCAAAGAGAGGCTGGAGCCACTCTGCCTGGAGCTTCAACAGCGGCACGGCATCCGTGCCGAGTACATTCTTGCAGATTTCTCTTACCCGGAGGGTATCCGGAATGTGGAAGACCGACTTCGGGGCGTGGCGGACCTTGAGATCCTGGTGAACAACGCGGGATTTGGCTCCCGCAAGAGCTTCACCCGCGACGCCATCGCACCGCAGGAAACCATGATCCACACGCATGTGCATGCCACCGTCCGGCTGACCCACGCCGCACTGCCTGGGATGCTGGAACGAAACAAGGGAACGATCATCAACGTTTCGTCGGTAGCGGGATTCCTGGTGGGTCCGAACAGCGCCACCTATTGCGCCACAAAGGCATACATCACCAGCTTCACCGAATCGCTGCATCTCGAGCTCAGCGGAACGGGGATCCGGTTTCAGGCACTCTGTCCGGGTTTCACGCGATCCGACTTCCACGCGCGCCTCGGCTTTGACACCTCGGGCGAGTTTTTCCGCAACTTCATGTCTGCAGAAGAGGTCGTCGATACATCCCTGCGCAGTCTGAAGGGAAAGAGGGTGATCTGTGTCCCGGGCATCCGTTACAAGATCGTGGTGATCGCGTCCCGCCTGCTTCCCCGCCGGGTGTACTACCGGATCGCCCTGGCAACCAGGGGCTCCCGGCTTCGAAAAGCAGAGTAGAATGACGTGAGCATGAACGCGGAGGAACGCAAGAGGCGGGGGCACCAGGCATGGGCCCGGAGAAAGAGAGGGAGGAGGCGCTGAGCTCCCTCCCTCTCGCACGTGCAGATCAATCAACGAAATGCATTCACTTCTTCTCTGGAGCCGCGGCAGGCGCCGGCTTCTCGAACACCGCATCCGCCACGCCGGTGTTGAACTCGCATTTGTCGGTGGTGATCACGAACGATTGACCCATCACCGTCTGCTCGAACTTGGCCGGCATGAGGAAGCCGTTGAAGTCCTTATAGTCCACGAAATCGCTCACCTGCTCGATTGGCCCGCGCGGGGTGTTCCGGACAGAGGTTTCGCGCATCTTCAGGAATTCCTTCGTGTCGAAATAGTGGCGCATCGAATTCCCTGACGCGGTGGAGAGGGTCACTTCATAGCATTCCTTTCCCTTCACGTCCTTCACGCCGGTCACCTCTGCTTTGAGCCCCAGCGTTTTGTACTGGCTGTAGATGTCCATGGGCCCGTCGAACTTCATGTCTTCGAGCTGATCTCCCTCAAGATCCTGCAATCCCATCGGGCTTGATGCCCATCCATGGAGGCCGTCGAATCCCTGCTTCTGAACCATGCCCATCATTGCCGTTTCCTGGTAGAATTTCGACGGGGCCTTCTGAATCACCTTCATCTTCACGTCCATGGATTGAACCTTGCCGCTCATCTCCATGGTCCTGTCCTTCAAGGCTGCGTACTTCTTCTTTCCGCCGGTACGCTCGATATACTTCGCAAAGATCTCATCGGCAGTCATCGTGATCGCCGACGCCGGCTTTTCCACAACGGGGATCCCGTCCTCGTCGTACATCATGACCGGGCCAAAGGACGCCAGCTTCGTCTTGATGTCTTTGGCAGAGCCGACGACGGCCACGAGCATCTTGTCCGGGGCAAGGTACTGACGGGCCACGCGCTGCACATCCTTTGCCGTCACCGCGGCCACGCGCTGGAGGTATGTCTTGTAGTAGTCCTTCGGGAGATCGTACCGCTCGACATCGATGGCCAGATTGGCCACATTCGAGGCGGTCTCCAGTCCGCGAACGAAGCCACCGCTGAGGGCGTTCTTCGCACGTTCAAGCTCGACGGCCGACACCTCTTCGTCTCGGATCCGGTTGATCTCGTGGAAGATCTCTGTCAGCGCACTGTCGGTGACGCTGTTCCGGACCGACGTAGCCGCTGTGAATGCGCCGACAAGTTCATCCGGACCTATGGTAGAATACGCGCCGTAGGTATACGAGTGAGTCTCGCGGAGGTTCATGAAAAGCCGGAAGGACGATCCGCCGCCGAGAATCGTGTTCATCACCGTGACCGGCATAACGTCGGGCGAGGTGCGCAGGAGGGGAACCGCCTGGCCGACACGCATGACGGACTGCACAGAGCTGGACCGGTCTACCAGTGCAACTGTCCTTGCCGGGAGCGGCTTCACCGCCGGATAGACCGGAACAGGAATGCCACCTTTGTTCCAGGCCCCGAAGTACTTCTCGACAAGCGCCAGGACCTTCTTCTTGTCCACATCTCCCACGATCGCCATGATTGCCGCGTTCGGCTTGAAGTAGGTAGTGTAGATCTCCTTGCAGCGGGCCGTCGTCACCCTACCTACAGATTCCTCCGTCTCCACTTCGCCGTAAGGATGCTCCCCGCCGTACAGGGCTTTCTTGCGCAGCAGATCGACAATCTGATCGGGTTCAGACTTGCGCGCTTTCAGGGCGGATTGGCTCTGCATGATGAGCTTATCCAGTTCGTCCTTCGGAAACGACGGCTTGAGGGCGATGTCGGCAAGAAGCTCCATGAGTTTCTCCGTGTGCCGGGACAGGCCGCTGGCGAACACAGCGGTTCCCGAGGCAGAAATCGACGCGCCGATCTCGTCGATCTCCTCGTCCAGCTGATCCTTGGTCCGCTTCCCGGTCCCGCTTCGCATCAACTGGCCGGTGAGATCCACCGCGCCGGCGGTTTCCTTTTCGAGAATCGGCTGACGGTCGATCAGCAAGCGGATCGCGAGGGTCGGAAGCTCCGAATTCTCCACGACAATCACCCGCATGCCATTCGCCGTGGTCACGAGATCGTAGTCCGGAAATGAGACGGCCGGCGCAGGCCCCGGTGCCGGCATAACACTCCTGTCCAGCTGGGCGGTCACATGCCCTGTCAGAACAACAAGGGCGGCACACAGCAACACAATGATCCGTTTCATGGTCATGCCTCCTTATTGTCCTTGCATTTTGGGGAGATAGTAGAGTACGGCCCGGCTCTCATTGCGCAGGTACTTCTGCGCAACATCCCGGATATCCTCGCGCGTGACGCTCAGGAAGCGGTCAATCTCCGCGTTGATCAGGTTTGCGTCGCCAAAAAACAAATGATAGATCGCCAGCTGAACCGCCTTGCCCTGCACCGTGGAGTTCTTCTGCACAAACTCCGATTCCCGCTGGTTGCGGATCTTCTGAAACTCCTTTTCGGCGATCAACTGCTCGCGCACCTTGTCGATCTCCTCCTGCATTGCCTTTTCGACTTCCGGCAATGTCTTGCCGAAATTCGCGATGGCGAATCCCAGAAACAGTCCCGGATCCTCGAGACTCAGGGGGATGGACTGGACGCCGAGGGCACTCTTGTCTTTGTCCACAAGGCGCTTGTTCAGGCGTGAGCTTTCTCCTCCGGAGAGCAGTGTGGTCAACATGCTCAGGGCGTAGTAGTCTTTCGTTCCCTGCGCAGGCATATGATACGCCATGATCGCCGCAGGGAGCTGGATGTTGTCGTACACCGTATCGCGCACCTCGGCCGTCTGCGGTGGCTCGACTTCCTTCGGACGGTAGATCTCTCCTGCCCCGCGCGGAATGTCCCCGTAGTACTTCGCCACCAGCTCTTTGGTACGCGCGATGTCTATGTCACCGGCGATGACCAGGCAGGCGTTGTTGGGGACATAGAAGGTTTGGTAGAATGCGCGGAACTCATCAAGGGATGCCCTGTCGATGTACTGGGCCGAACCGATGGGCGTCCAGCGGTACGGATGCACCTTGAAGGTCGCGGCCATCGTCTTCTCGAGGATCGATCCATACGGACGATTCTCCAGGGATTGCTTCCGTTCCTCCTTCACCACGCCGCGCTGCGTTTCCACTCCAATCGAATCCACCTTGAGCTGCAGCATGCGCTCGGATTCCATCCACATGGCGAGTTCGATCTGGTTCGACGGAACGGTGATGAAGTAGACGGTCTGGTCAAAACTGGTGTACGCGTTGAGATTGCCGCCGGCATTCTGAACGATCTTCGAGAATTCCCCCCGGGGGATGTTGGGAGATCCTTCGAACATCAGGTGTTCGAAGAAATGGGCGAAACCGGTCCGATCCGGCTGTTCATTCTTCGAGCCGACGTGATAGGCGACGACCTGAGAGACGATCGGCGCTGAATGATCCTGGTGCAGGATCACGTGCAATCCGTTCGGCAGGTCGTACTGCTCGAAGCGGATGTTTACCTGTCCGACGGCAAGCGCCGGGAGCAGGATAAGCAGGAGTATGACGTGCAAGGTCTTCACACCGCCTCCTTGAGTTGGTCTGGTTGTTATTGGATTCAACGTTGATATGCAGAAACTCCGATGCGCAGAAGGCATGCCGTTCCCGGAATCACGGCGCTGCTACGCCTGCTACCCCCCGCCCGGAACCCGGAGAGTGTCATTTCGGACGATGGTCATGCGTTCACGGACAGTGCTGAATGGGGCCGTGACAGTGACGGGCGCGGAGAGCGAATCGTATGTTGCCTCCACGGACTCAATAACGCTTTGCCCCCGGCTCAGTTTCAGCCGGATAGGAATCCTCAATGGCATCTCCGGAAACGCGTACCAGGTCAATGTCGCGGATTTGTTGAGGATGCCTTTGCCTCCCCTCCGGCCGCCGAAAGACCAGGGCGAAGTCACCACGATCGGCTGTTCAGATTGATAGCGGACCTGTACGCTGAACGGACGTATATCGCTGTTCAGGTCAATTACCCGCTCCACCCGAACGAGGGAGTCGGGCCGGGAGGAGTCCGGGAGGACCGCACTGGTCTGCTCGTACACCAGCCATCGTTCCCTCAAGGGCGGAGGAACACGCCACGTCCGAATCCGCTCGGTACGCTGATCGGTGTCCTCCCTCCCTTCATTCGTCACCGTCACCTCGTCGGCTCCTTCAGAACCTTTTATCGTGACCCTGGCCGAATCTTCGCCTACCACATACCGTTCATCCACGCGGACTCTCTGTACCCAGGCCTGATCATAGACGGGGACCGTGAGAAGATATCCGCCCAGACCGAGGACGGCGGCGACGACAGGGATGACGTTTCGCGGTTCGCGGAATCGTCTGAGCAGGAAGAGATCCCGGGTGGTGGATCTGTAGATCGCGGCAAGGCCGTAAACGAAGGGGAGCGAGAGAAACATGAACCCTGCGACGTACAGAGCATCCGCGATTCCATCCTGCACGACACCTTCAGACATCGAACCGCTCAGCATGCGCTGCATGAAGCTCAAGGGCTCAACAAAGACCAGACGAAGGGGAAGATATGCCGCAAGGAGGAAGAACACTGCCTTGAGCCAGGCCGGACGCAGAAGAACCGCAAGGGATATCCAGAACAACGGCCAGGCGGCATACAGGCCGATCTCGGGATTGAGGAGCAGGGCTCCGAACAAGCCGCCCGCCATGAAGATGAAAAACCGCACGAAGTACGGGAAGGGGTCATGGCCGAGACGCCAGCGAGATGCGAGCCGGACCACCAGCCAAACGCCTGTCAGGCCGGTCAGTAACCCGAAGATCGCAAACCACTCGAAGTTGTTTACCCAGGGAAACCGGTACCCCCTCAGGAGACCCATGAGCGTTTCGGGAACCCAGACAAAGACCTGGACGATGAACGCAAAGAGGGCCAGTTTCAGACCGGAGAGACGGGGTTCACCGGATCGATCCTGTATACGCCGGCGCCGGAGCGAGACAAATGCCACCACAGACAAGCCCATGGCGAGCCCTGCAAACACCAGAAGCGACGTGTGCGTCAGGAAGAACAGATGGTCTCCCCATTGCAGCAGATAGTACTTCTCCGTATTCCGGGAAGGGACGCCGGCGTCGAATCTCTCCGCGAGACGGAGCACGAGATTCCCCGATCGCGCAAGCCCGGAACTGTCGAATCGCGACAGATCGTCCAATGGCGTGTGAATCGGGTATCCGATGTCCGAGGTGAAATCTATCGCGGGTATCCCCTTTTCGAGGAAGGAGATGTGGTCCGATCCCGTCCCGCCCGGAGTCGACGCATTCATCGTTGACATATGCGTCAGGTACAGGAGATCTGAACGTTGGGGCGCGGCATAGAATTCTTCACAGGCCGCTTCAGGGAGCCAGCGAGGAGCGCTCACCTGCTCCGGGGCGTCCGGATCCAGCTCGAGGTACGAAGATCCGTCCGCCATATCGATCTGGAGCATCAGCACCACGCTGTCGATCTCGGGAAAATTCTCGACAAAGTGCTTGCTGCCCAGCAACCCCTCTTCCTCACCTCCGAAGCACGCAAAGACGAACGTCGACTGCATCTCCCGCTGTCCGAGCACACGGGCCAGCTCCATCACGCACGCGCTGCCGGAGCCGTCATCGTTCGCACCGGGGATATCCGGGCCCGAGGAGTCGAGGTGACCGCCGATCACAATGATGCGGTTCGTCGCCCCGCGGAGGATGCCGACTGCAACCCCGCTGGTCGTGTTGACTCCTTCGGGGGAGCGCATGGGCATGACGTAGGAGGTGTCGCACCCGTATGCCGCGAACCTGTCGGATGCAAATGCCAGGGCACGTTGCTCAGCAGGAGAGCCCATCG
>JADLEA010000039.1 GCA_020846365.1 Bacteroidota bacterium | reverse complement strand
TGGGCGTCCAGGTACATCTTTCGCACCATGCCCCCGCTCCGCCCGCCTGTCGCGTGGCAGTTTGCCCTGGCCTTCATCATGTGGCTGGCAATCGGGTTCGTCGCGGGAGCAGGCCGTGGCGGGAACATGACGGCTGCACTGTGGGAACTCCGGGGACTCGGGTATCTGTTCATTTCGTTCACGTTCGTTTCACAGGTCATTCGCACACCGGATCAAGTGCGGTCGCTGCTCTGGGTGTGTATAGCCGCAATCACCGTCAAAGCATTGGAAGGTACGTTTCGGTTCGTCAGCCTTGGCTTCACCCTTGGCGGCCACGACGCCCTCCTCACGCACGAGGACCCGATCTTCTTTATTACGCTGTGGGTCCTGCTTCTGGCGTTCGCAGTGAACGGCGTTCGGATTGCCCAACGTAGCGCCCTGCTCTGGGTGTTCATTCCGTTGCTCCTGGGATTCTACGCGGCCAACCGCCGCGCGGCGTTTGCGTCCCTGGCGGCGTCTCTTGTCACGTTTGGCGCTCTCCTGCCCCGCGAGAAGCTCCTCCGATTCCTCAGGAAGTCCATTCCGGCCCTCGTGCTGATCGGCATCTATGTAGCGGTGTTCTGGGGAAGTCCCAGCACGATCGCCACGCCGCTGAATCAGATTCGTTCCGGCTTCGTGGATGACTACGCGACACTCGGTGACCGGAACTACTATTCGAACCTGTATCGGAAGCACGAAAACTACAATCTCGCCTACACCGTCCGGCAGTACCCCGTGGGAGGCATCGGCTTCGGCACAAAGTACTACCAACCGCTCGAATTGGTGAAGATCAACTATGCCCTCCGGGACTACATGGCTCACAACAACCTTTTGTGGCTCCTGGTCAAGGTCGGGGCGCTGGGCTTTTTGCTGTTCTGGCTTTTCATCAATGCCTTCGGAGCCCGGGGGGCAATGATCATCAACCGGTTGAAGAATCCCTACCTCAAGGCGGTAGGTATCATGGTGGTGATTGCCGTGATTAACCAGCTCGTAGCGGCGTACTTTGATCTCCATCTTGTTCGCTACCGCACGATGACCTACATGGGAGCGTTGATGGGACTCTTCCCCGTTCTGCAGGCGTCGCTGGCAGCGGAAGAGGCCCAAACCCCGCCGAACACTGGAACCGGATCAACGTCAGAGAGAAAGCACACGCGATGACGCTTTCAGCATCCACCTCCGTGAAGCCTCCGGCCTTCACATCGCAGTCCATTGCGGCGCACGTGCCAACGACCGAACGGCTCTGTGTGGACGGGATCTGTTTCGACAATATTTCAGGCATGACTGCGCTGGCGATTGTGCGGCACTATCTGACAGAAGAGGCCTCACCCCATCCGCGCACCGTGTTCTTCGTGAATGTTCATAGCGTACACGTGGCACGCCGCGATGCCGGGCTACGGGATGCGTTGCACAAGGCGGACTTAGTTCTGCCCGACGGTTCCGGCCTCGCGCTCGCCGGCAAGGTGACAAACTGGCCGGTATGGGAGAACCTGAACGGGACGGATTTCATCCCCCGCGTTCTGGGCGAGCTGACGGGGAGCGGACAGTCCGTCTATCTCCTGGGCGCACGACCGCCAGTGCTCGAAAAGTGTACGCAGAATCTCGCTGTTCGTTTTCCCGGACTTGTCATTGCGGGGTCCCGGCACGGACATTTCTCCGAATCCGAGGGCGCAGAGATCATTCGCGGGATCAATGATGCAGCCCCTGATGTACTCCTTGTCGGCATGGGCACACCCACCCAGGAAACCTGGATTGTCCGGCATCGCCAGGAACTACGGACGAAGATTTGTTTCGGGGTTGGGGGCTTGTTCGATTTCCTCTCGGGAGAGACGCCGCGAGCGCCCCGTTGGGTTCGCAATCTCGGAATGGAATGGGCATACCGGTTCGCGCACGAGCCCAGATCAAAGTGGGACAGGGTCCTGCTGGAGATCCCCTTCTTTGTCGCGCGAACGTTCGTCGGACGGGTTTCTGTGACAAGTCATCCGGTCCGCTCCCACAAAGTCATTGAGACCTTCATGAAAGCCGAGGAATGACGGAGTGATGGACCCAACGACACGCTTGACACATGCGATACTTGCAGAGGGCGATCCGAACAGCATAACAGTACTCCGATACAGACTCACGCCGTGGGCTGTCGTGCCCGCAGCGCGAAACGGATCTCAAACGCCGGAGGACGCTCTGCGGAGACACCTGGAATTGCTGGACCGCTGGGGGTTCACGTTGATCACGCTCTCCGATTGCCGGCAGTTTCTGAAGGGCGATATCCATCTCCCGCGCAAGCCGGTGGTCCTTACATTCGATGACGGTCCGCCCGATCTGTACCGGCGGCTCCTGAATGTGTTCCACGAATTCGGAGGCCGGGCTGTGGTATTTGTCATGAGCGGCTTTTCGCAGCGCGAGAATGCCACGGCCACATCGCCATTGGAAGCCTACCGGGAGGGCCTTCAGGCACTCGTCGAGTCCGGCATTGAGATCGGCTCAATGACCTGTACCGGGCGGCCACTGACTTCGCTCCCGCCCGAGCTTGCAGAACATGAACTGATTGAATCCAAGGCGCTCCTCGAGAACATCCTCGAAGCTCCGGTCTACAGCTGCGCCTACCCGCATGACACCCTCACCCCGGAGATCAAGAAGCTGGTCATCAGGGCCGGGTACGACTTTGCGGTCGGGGGCGAAGACGCTCCCGCGATATTCGGAACCGATCTGTACGAAATTGCGCGGCGGGAGGTCACCAGCACCATGGGACCGCTGCGTCTCGCCATGAAGGTCTTCAATCCAGGCGACCGGATCAAAAGAATGCGTCAGAAATCCCTGGCGCGCTTGGCCCCGGAGCCGGATGAAAGAACCATTCCCGTGAGTTCATGAGCAAAGACATCGCGACATCCATCGTCAGGAACACGACCGTCATGATGGGATCCCAGGTGGTCACCTGGGTTTCCTCTTTCGTGCTCATGCTCTTTCTTCCGCGGTACCTTGGAAGCGAGGACTACGGCCGATTGTATCTCGCCATGTCCGTTGCCATGATTGCGCAGGTGTTTGTGGATTTCGGAGGGGCGTATTTTATCGCCAAGGAGATTGCCCGTCACAAAGACCGTGCACCTTCCCTGATTGCGGACTCCATCGGCTTTCGCATGATCCTCAGCGTCGTATTTCTCCTGATCCTTGCGATCTTCTCGTGGATCGCGGGGTATCCCTGGAGGGTGCAGGCACTCATCCTGATTCTCGCCGGCGCAAAACTCTGGGAGGGCCCGCTGGCGGTCTTCAGCAGCGCGTTCCAGGGATTCGAGGAAATGGTCCACAAGTCGGTGGTGTCGATCGTCGAACGGGTCTTTTTGATGGCCTTTGGCGTCGCTGCGCTTCTCCTGGGCGGAACATCCACGACGATCGCGTTCATCATGGCCGCAAGCACGTTGCTGGGATGCCTCATCGCGTATCGCCGGCTCCGGCCCTTCGTTCCCCATCTGCCCCGCGTGAACTGGAAGAATGTCCTCGGCCTGATGCGGGCCGGACTCCCGTACCTGATGATGGCGATCTTCGCCGTTATTTACTACCGCATCAACGCCGTCATGCTCTCGCTGCTCGTGCCCGAGCAGGTCGTGGGGTGGTTTGGCGCAGCATTCCGTTTCTTCGACATTCTGATGTTCTTTCCCAGCATCCTCTCCATGGCCGTCTTTCCCGTACTCTCCCGGCATGTGAACGCGAAAGACGCGGTGGTGCAAACGACAATGAAGAGCCTCGAGATCATCCTCATGGTCGCGATACCACTCGCCATCGGGACGTATGCATTCTCCGGAGAGATTATCGCGACGTTGTTCGGCGCCGAAGACTATGCCGGGTCAGTCGCAGTGCTCGCCGCGCTCGCGCCCGGTCTCATCCTGGTATACATTGACTTCGTGCTGGTCACGGCACTAATCGCCATGGACCGGCAGCGCCAGTGGTCATGGGTGGCTCTTGCTGCGATTCCCTTCAGCATCGCGCTGAACGCGCTGCTCATTCCGTATTTCCAAAACGTGGCCGGGAATGGCGGGATCGGGTCAGCCATCGCAACCAATATCACGGAATTCGGCATACTGCTGACCGCGCTGTGGCTGCTCCCCCGCGGGTTCTTTCCGAAGGAACGATTCCGTCAGCCACTCCGGACAATGGTCGCCGGACTCTCCCTGATCCTGTGCATATGGGGGCTCGCCAGCCTTCAGGCGCCATGGCCGTTGCAGGCTGTCGTCGGTACCGGCGTGTATCTGGGAGCCATCATCCTCACCGGAGCACTCGGACGCGAGGACCGTGCGTTCATGCTTGCCGCTATCTCCTCGTCAGGGCTGTCGAAGTTGTTTGTTTCGGGGAGATCCGCAAAGACATGAAGATTCTGAATCTTATCCCGTATTGTCCGGTGCCCCCGACATTCGGCGGCGGTCTCCGCGTCTATCACCTCCTCCGATGGATGACGCGACATCACGACGTCCGCGTCCTTGGATACGGAACCGCCGAGGATGCCCTCCGGATGGAAGAGGAGCTGGGGCATCCTGCTGAGCGAACGTCGATGATTCCCGAGCCCCGCTTGCTCTCCGAGCGGTGGAAGCGTCTGGGACAGCTCTATGCCTTTGCCCGGAGCACCTCGTTCACCGAGGTCACATCGCGGAATCGGGCGATGCAGGCAGCTCTGGACCGCGCGTTGGACCGGGAGTCGTTTGATCTGGTACAGATTGCCTACCCCGTCATGGGGTACTTCTCCTTCAACACCGATGCCCTCAGGATCCTGGATGCGGCCAATGTCGAATACGACATTCACCGGCGGGTCGCGCAATCTACCCAGGGACTCGTGCGCAAGTGGTGGGCAGAATACGAGTACCGGAAACTCTACCCGCAGGAAATCTCCATCTGCCGTGAACAGGATGCCATTTTCCTGACTTCGCAGCGTGATAAAGAACTCCTCGAACCGGATGTACCGGGTGTGCCAAAGTTCGTCGTCCCTAATGGAGTGGACACCGAGTACTTCCAGCTTCCCGAGCGGTCTCCCGAAGAGAACACGCTGGTATTCACCGGCGCGATCAACTATTTCCCCAACACCGAAGGGATCGAGTATTTCATCAGGGATATCTTTCCGTTGATCCAGCGGCAGGTCCCGGG
>JADLEA010000038.1 GCA_020846365.1 Bacteroidota bacterium | reverse complement strand
GTAGGTGATCCCGAAGTCCGCCCTGATCTTCTTGCGCTCGATGTCTCCCGCAGAGATGCACAGAAGAACCTCGGATTTGTCGCGCAGTTGCTGCAGGAGTCGGATCTTCACATTGGGATCGAACCCGGGCAATACCCGCGCCGCATGGTAATCGAAGAGGAGTTTGCCTCCGAATTCGAGGTACAACTTGTTTTCGAACTGTGCGACGCGTTCGAGGATCGCCGCGCTCTGCTCTGCGAGATACCGTTCGTTGTCAAATGCAATGCCTGGTGCCATGGAACCCGTTTCGGGATTGTGAGTTGGGAGGAGAACGTAGAGAGAACAGCGAGCGCCGGGGTGGAACGATGTCGACGACGTAATATACGAAAAACGGGATTCAAACAAGAGTGGCGGCCCGGCACCGCCTGCATGCCGGACCGTGAGAAGTGAAGCAGGACCTCAACGCACGATCTTGATATTAAACATCGGCGTCTGGAGACCGCCCCACATCCTGATCCAGAGCGGCAAATACATCTCCGTTCCCCGCGCCGTCGTGATGTCACCAAGGTCCATCACGTTCTTCCACCCAAACCATTCCTTGAGAAGCCCGGCAACCTTCACCTTCGCTTCGCCGTCGTTCCCGCTGATGAAAAGATGGTGATCGCCGCCGTTGACGAGTCCGGGATTGACCATGATGAGGGCGGTTACCGTGTTCAGCGTTTTCACAACCTTGAGTTCGGGGAACTGCCGTTGTATCTGCTCGCCCAGGGAGTCCGTGTTGCAGACGGTAAGCGTCGGCGGCATTCCCTTCGAGAAATCCAGAGGGTTGGAAATATCGATGAGGATTTTCTTTCCAAGATTCTTTTCACCTGCCGACGCGAGCACCTTGAGCGATGCTTCCCCGCTCGTTGCATTCACGAGGATTTCCGATCGCGACGCCGCATCTCCAAACGTGGCCAGCCGGACCTGAGGGTGCGTCTCCTGCCAGGCACTAAACGGCGGGCTTCCGCCGGCAGGTGGAGTTGTCCTGCGTAGCGTCTCCGCTGTGTCCCGCGTGCCCATCAGCACGTTATGGCCGAGCTCCGCAAGCTTCGCGGCGATGGTTCGCCCGACGATTCCAGTACCGAAGATTCCGATGTTCATCGGTGATGCCTCCATTGCTGGTGACTGTGGGTAGGTGTTCTAGCCCGGTGGCCTTTATGGCCCGTTGCGAAAAGGCACGCCGTGATGCTATCGGGCAACATCCCGCACTGCCTCCAGCGTAAACGTCACCCGGGCCGCGCAGGGTTCCCCCTCCGGGGCGAGGCCGGTGGTTGGATGGCGTTGAAAAGTGGCGGGATTTGACTATATTCCCGCATTCAACCGTTGCCCTTCTTTCCCTAACCTGCGGCCTCTCTATGAAGACCCTGTCTTTACGTATCCCGGCATTCCTTCTGGCCACCGTCCTTATTGCCGTTCCCGCACCGGCGCAGTCCTATCTCCCGGTTTCCGACGATGCGGCGATGAAAATCAAACCCGCAATCCGGATGAAGGCCTATGCATTTGACCTACGCGACGTGACCCTTCTGGAGGGGAGTCCGTTCAAGCATGCGATGGAGAAGGATGCCGCCTACTTGCTTCAGCTGGATCCGGATCGCCTGCTCCACAGGTTCCACCGCAACGCCGGGTTGCCTGTCAAGGGAGAAGTGTACGGCGGCTGGGAGAGCGAAGGGCTCTCCGGGCACACCCTCGGCCACTACCTGTCTGCGTGCGCGATATTCTTCGCAAATACCGGGCGTCCCGAATTCAGGCAGCGTGTTGACTACATCACGCAGGAGCTTGCCCGTTGCCAGGCCGCGCGGAAGACCGGATATGTCGGGGCCATACCCGACGAAGACACCTTGTTCGCAAAAGTCGCACGCGGAGAAATCCGGTCTTCCGGCTTCGACCTGAACGGCGGTTGGGCTCCCTGGTACACGGTGCACAAGCTGATGGCCGGACTGGTGGATGCGTACCTCCACTGCCATTCGCAGCCGGCGTTGACGATCGTTCTGGGCATGGCAGACTGGGCGGACGACATCCTACGGCATCTGACCGAGGAACAACGCCTCAAGATGCTCCAGTGTGAATACGGCGGCATGAATGAAGTCCTGGCGAATGTCTATGCCATTACCGGAGAGCAGAGGTACCTGGATCTCTCGTACAAGTTCCACGATGATTTCGTTCTGGACAAGCTCGCCCAGCGCGTCAATCCCCTTCCCGGAAAGCACGCCAACACCAATGTGCCCAAGGCCATCGGCGCGGCCCGCCGCTACGAACTCACCGGAAAGGAGGCGGACGGAACGATTGCCGCGTTTTTCTGGGACGCCATGGTCCGTCATCACACGTATGTGATCGGCGGCAACAGCAACTACGAGTACTGCGGCGAACCCGGAAAGCTCAACGACATGTTGAGCGACAACACCTGCGAGACCTGCAACACCTACAACATGTTGAAGCTCACACGGCATCTCTTCTGCTGGAATCCCCATCGTGCGTACGCGGACTACTATGAGCGCGCGCTCTACAATCACATTCTGGCTTCCCAGAATCCCGTGGATGGTATGATGTGCTATTTCGTGCCCTTGCGCATGGGCGCACGAAAATCCTTCAGCGACCCGTTCAATACGTTCACCTGCTGTGTGGGCACGGGGATGGAGAACCACAGCAAGTACGCAGAGAGCATCTACTTCGAAGGCGCAGACGGCGGATTGTATGTCAACCTCTTTATCCCGTCCGAGCTTCGGTGGAAGCGCAACGGCGTGACGGTACGGATGGAGACCGGCTTTCCGACGTCGGACACGGTCACGCTAAGCGTGCACACGACGCATCCGGTCCGTTTCCCGGTGTACCTCCGGGAACCTGCATGGGCTGCTGCCCCGGTGAAGCTCCTGGTGAATGGCGTTGCCGCTGCCTCAACTGCTGATCCCTTCGGATATCACACGTTGTTGCGCAGCTGGAATGATGGCGATCGGATCACCCTGATACTTCCCATGGCATTGCACACGGAGAGCATGCCCGACAATCCCAGACGTCTTGCTTTCCTGTACGGGCCGCTTGTGCTGGCGGGTCAATTGGGTGCTTCCATGCCCGACCCTGTGTACGGGACGCCCGTTCTCATCGCCGGCGACAGGAGCCCGGTTGATCGGCTGGAGGTTGTTCCGGGGGAGTTGGCCACGTTCGCCATGAGGGGGATTGGCAGGCCATTTGACCCTCTCCTGAAACCGTTTTTCAGCACGACCGATCAGTATTACAGCGTCTACTTCGATATTTTCACCGAAGGCGAATGGCAGGCGAGGCAGAAGGAGTACCAGGAGGAGAAGGAACGGGAACGTAGGATTGCCGAGGCCACCATTGACGACTTCCGGATCGGCGAGATGCAGCCGGAGCGGGATCACAACCTCCAGGCAAGCGACCGGTCATACGTTGAACCTGCCCTTGGCAGGGCCGGCCGCGAGGCCCGCCGGGACAACTACTTCTCCTTCGTCATGAAAGTCGAGTCGGACGTGAACCAGAGCCTGCTCCTCACATATCTTGGCGATGACAAGAACAGGCAGTTTGACATCCTTGTGGACGGCGTGAAGCTTGCAACGGTGGATTGGGCGGGGGGTATGGCCGGGCGGTTCTACGATGTCGAATATCCGCTCCCGCAAGCGCTCCTGGCCGGCAAGTCGGCCATTACCGTGAGGATCGAAGCCAACCATGGGAAGACAGCAGGACGCGTGTTTGGATGCCGCACCATCCGGAAGTGAGGATGGGCCCGCCCGGGTTCTCTACGGGCCCACGCATAAAGAAGATCGTCACAGCGGCAGATTGCAAGCTTGCACTGCGGAGCAAGCGGAACAAGAACACTCAGTGTATTGCCACGACACTGTCCGTCTGGTTTCTGAAGATGTGTATCTCCATCGTCACAGGGTTTGTCCCGTCGACGAGTTCCTTGCCGACTCCCTGAATGACCACGGTCGTCCCGGTACCCGCCGAAGTGATCGAGTAGGTTCCATTCGGATTACTCGCATCGCGGGTGAGTTTGCGTAATCCTGCGGCATCGGCGGTCAATCCCACGAACGAATTCCCTCCCCCGCCAAGCGTCGTGGGGCGGCGGAAGAACTGCTGTGCACGTGCGGCCAGATTGACCAGATCGTTCGTCACGGCGTCCCGGTTTGAACTCACCGCGTTTTCCGTAAACATGCTTATGCCTACCGCGACGGCGATACCGACCACGATGACACCCAGGATGATGAGGAGCAATTGCTGTTGGCCCATGGAGCGTCCCTTCTAGCGTCGTGCACAGTGTGTATGATGTTTCTGCACCTCTCTCTCAGCACCACCCACGTGCAGAATGCGCAATTCTCATGCCATGAGCGCGAGGGCACAACAGTGGATTCCGGAGTTGAGAGCGCAACTGTCTGGGCAGAAGGAAGAGAACGCGACGTGGCGCTTCTTGCGGTGTAGAAAGAGCCTGACAATTTGTGTTACGTGTCACAGCCAAGCCGGCGCAACACACGGGCTTTCATCCCGAAGTGAGAAGAACGCAGGCAAATTCGCAGGAACTTGAGTCCGCACCGGCGGATCGTTGTCCGCACATACGCGCTCCCAAGACCCCATCCGCCAAGTCCAGTCAGTGCGCATCAACGGGACACGCCGTCCAGCAGGCCGAGGAACACTTCCCTTCCGGTGCCCCTCCAACGTGTTGATCTACTACTACGAGGGGCACGGTGCCGGAACGGCGTTAGTGCTTCGCGGGGGTGAGCACCTTCAGCCTGTCACCTGTCTCCCTCGCCACACGCCTCTGCCATTCTTCACCGTATCCTGGTTGCTGCACCAGGGGATTCAGCTTGTTGGGCACTTTGGTCTTTATGTTGCCGTCCATGTACTTGACGAACAGGGCGCGGTAAAGCGATTTCCATTCTCTGAACGTGGATTGTCCGAGCGACGTGCTGAATTCCGTGAGGAATGTCACTGCGGCCTCTTTGTCCTTTGCTGTGAGATCAAGCGCCGCCTTGTCAATGCCGGGAACCAGTGCGATGTACCTGGCCTCCAATTCCGCCTGCTTCGCTCGTATCTCCGGGCTGATCGCGTTGAAGCGTGTGTATGCGAAATTGGAGACCTGATTGAAGATCCAGAATGCGGCATCGTCCGAGAATTCCATCATCGATCCGTTGCCCACGGCAAAGGCGGGCGGGGTCGACCTGATCGAGCAGTACATCGGCGTGTACACCGTGTGATACGTGTCGTCGACGCCGAACCAGAAGATGCCACCGATATGGTCCGGCAGCCAGGAGCGCCCCTGCGCCACAAAAGAGAATCCCGTCTGCTGCGTGGAGATCGCGCGTTCGTTCAGGTACTCGACCGAATCCACGTTCCACGTCATCGGCCTCCAGCGATAGGGACATCCGTACGGGCCGGCGCCGACATCCTTGCTCATATCCAGCTCCGTTCCCTGGAAGTAGTCGCGCATGAGCTCCATGGTCTCGTGCACGGTGAGCTTTCTGTCGGGTTTGATCCAGAGAGGCATCCGGTTCTCGAGATTTGCGCCCCTGGCATAATCCAGGTAGCGTCCCATGCTGCCGTTCACGCGGTTGAACACGGACCAGATCCGCGCTTCGCAGAATCGTGCCGCACCAAAATCCAGCGGCGCATAGGTATCGGAAAAACTAAACTGAGCATCCTCCCCTGAAAAATACCCCCTCGACCGGGCGAACGTGATGACATCTGGTGCGTAGTAACAGTTCACGGTGTCATGCAGCGGAAATGTCGTGATGCGGGGATGATTCGCGTGGCCGGCAATGTATCCATCCGGGATACGCATGGCAACCCATACGGCGCCTTTGTTGCCCGACCCCTTCCCTATCATCTCCATGATCCACACTTCATGCGGGTCGGCGATGGAGAACGATTCCCCGGAACTGTGGTATCCGTATTCCTCCACGAGCATTCCCATGGTTTTGATGGCCTCTCTCGCGGTGCGCGACCTCTGCAGGGCGAGGAACATCAGGTTACCGTAGTCGATGATGCCCGCCGTGTCCGCAAGCTCCGGCCGGCCTCCGAAGGTGGTCTCGCCCATCGACACCTGGTGCTCATTCATAAACCCAACGACAGAATACGTGTGAGCAACCTGCCGTACCTTTCCCAGATACGCGCCGTTGCCGTAGTCAAGGATATCCACCGTCGCCCCGGCAGGGTAATCCGCCGCGGGCAGAAAGTACAACTGGCCGTACCGCGTATGGGAGTCCGCTGCGTAGGTGATCATCGTCGACCCGTCTGCAGAGGCCCCTTTCGTGACCAGGATGTTTGTGCAGGCGGAGAGGTGCGTTGGATTGGCGGCAACGAAGAGCATCACAAGAACGAGCAACAACGGAAGTGCGGGGCGAACCATAGGACATTCCTTGATAAGTGAAAAATCGACAGGTTTTAATATACCGACGACGGCTCCGAAAAACAACCGTTCGTGTTCGGGAGGGACCTTTCGTGCGGCAGCGGGCCCTTGCGGATGCGGAGTTGAACAGGTTCTGTAGAGAATCAATGATACGCCAAGGGCGATATTGAACCATCGCCCTAGTCTCTGCCGCTCTCTGCGGGAGTGCTTGCGTGGACTGCTGGAAGTGCTTCAGACGGAACTCGCGGGGGTTCGTCCACCCGCCACACACCTGCCTCTAGCCCGCATGATCGAAGGAAGTCCGGGGTCATGCGGGCGTGGGGCTGTACGCGCGACTACTCTGTCGGAGGGGCACCGAGTTTCTTGAGGGCTTCTATGCCGGCGGTGTTCTTCGGGTTCATCTCTACAGACTTCTTGTAGAACGCTATGGCCTTCTCCTTATCGCCCGCCAGCGCATAACACTCACCCATGCTGTCATAGACGTTCCAGCTCTTGGGGAATTCTCTCACGTTGACCCCGAAGACCGCCTCTGCCTCCGCGAATTTCTTCGCGTTCATATACTCGTAGCCAAGGGTGTTCAGTTCGCTTTCCGAGATCTCGAATTTGCCGGGGTTGGCATAGCGTTCACTTTCCACCTCACGCAAACCTGCCGCCACGCCTTTGGCGTTGACAACACGGTAAAGAGTCCACGCCAGGGAATTCTTCACGGGAGCTGGCGGAAGACCATTCAGGATGGTGAAGATGCCGTCGGTCATCTCCTGCAGCGGCGCAGCGGATACGTTGCTGACGAGGAACACCGCCTGTCGGGTCGCAGGAACCCTGCTGAAAAGACTGCTCATCCCCGGCACGTCACCACTATGCATCATGACCAGCATGGTATCCTCGTCGCGGGTCACCACTCTCCGGCTGAGCGTGAAACCGTACCCGTACTTGAATTCCGGCCGGGAAGTTTCGAAGTACGGCGTGCTCATGAGTCGGACATATGGCCGGGTGATAAACGTATTGTCATAGAGGATTTGATCCCACTTCACCATGTCCTCGGGTGTCGAGTAGAGGCCTCCCGCCGCGTATGCCCAGTCCACGTTCCATGGATCAGCCGGTGCACGGGCGTCATCGAATCCCGGGGCATACCCCTGTGCGCGGGCGGGAATTTCCAGCCCGAGACAATCCAGGCCTGTTTCATTCATGCCTGCCGGTTTCAGGATCATCTCCTGCAGGGCCTGTTCATAGGACTTCCCGGTCACTTTCTGAATGATCCCCCCCAGGAGGATGTAACCCGAGTTGCTGTACTTGTACCTGCTCCCCGGCTCGAACTCGAGTGAGTCGCTGCAATAGGTCTGAATGAGATAGTCCACCGACGGCATCGGTTCATTCGCTTTCGCCTTCCACGCCTCGGAACTTGTGTAGTTGGGGATGCCGGAGCTGTGTGTGAGGAGGTGATGGACGGTCACTTTGTCACCGGTGTCGCGCCGGTAGTTGGTCAGATAGGCGGTGATCGGATCCTGAAGCTTGATTCTCCCTTGTTCAACAAGCTTCATGATCATCGTAGAGGTGAACGTTTTCGTGATGGACGCAATGCGATAGTGGACCTGGGGGCCGTTCGGGAGGTTCCGCTCGCGGTCGGCGAGACCGAAGCCTTTCGAGTACACAACGGACCCATTCTCCGCAACGATAACAGCGCCGGTGAACCCTCTATTTTCCACGTAAGGTCGAAGGTAGTTCTCAATACGCGTGGACTGGTCCTGAGCATAGACGAAGGAGGCGAAGAGGACAAACGCAACGAAGAGTGAACGTATCATGGGAGCATCCCGAATGTGGGTGGAAAACGAGACAACTGGGGATCATGAGGGCATATGCCTGCCAAGGATATACGAAACAGGGGCTCCCGGGTTGCATTTTCGCTTCCTTAACATCGATCCGTTTTGTACGTTTCACCATCAGTTCAGGACCATTTGGAGGGCCATGACGCCCGGGAACACCGCCGAGCTCGTCACACGGTGCAAAAAGGGGGATCAGCAGGCATTTGCCGGCCTTGTGAGGCAGCACTACGAGTTCGCGTACAGCCTGGCCTTCCGGATGCTGTGCCATCACGAGGAGGCGCGCGATGCAGTGCAGGAGGTCTTTCTGAGGGTATGGCAGAACATCCACCGGTTTGATGAGAATACGAGGTTCACCACGTGGTTGTACCGCATCGTTGCCAACCGATGCCTCGATGCCCTTCGCATGCGTGCGCGAAGGCCGCCTGGCGATGCAGATCGGGGAGAGGAGCGGGACCTGCGTGATCCGGCCGATCCCGCCACGCCGGAAACCCTCGCCTGCTCTGCCGACATTGCACGCGCCATCCACCGGCTCACGGCCGGGTTGCCGGAAGTGCAACGACTCGTGTTCACCCTGCGCGATCTGCAGGACCTTTCCATAGCAGAAGTACAGCATGTCACAGGATTATCGAGCCAGAGCATTCGAACAAACCTCCATCTTGCGCGAAAGCGAATTCGTGAACGGCTGGAGGATGAGTACGCGATCCAGGGAGGCGAGGCATGACCTGTACGCAGTATGAAGAACGCATTTCCCTGAACCGTCCGGGCGAACTGGAGTCGTCCGAACAAATGGAGCTGGAGGCGCACCTTTCCACCTGCCCGCGGTGTTCGGCGTTGAAGCAGCAGGCCGACCGGACTGAGGAATACCTGCAGACGCTTCGAAGGCTCACGCCGGTTTCGCCTGACGAGCCGCAGGCGATTGAGGAGATTCTCCGGAGCATACGAGTGCCGTCCCTCCCGGGACCCTGGGCACGGCTGATCGGTAGCGTCGATCGACTGATCGACCGGATGGAGAGGCCCGAAATGCGATGGGCGGTAGCAGGAACCATTGTCGCCCTTGTCGGCACCTTCTTCTTCCAGACACTGGACACAATGTCTGATGTGGGAAAGCTTGAGCGACGCTATGCCGGCCCCCCCCCATTACGTGCCCGCGTTGAGATCCGTTTTGCGATCGATGAGAACACCCTCGGCTTACCCGGATCGTATGTTGGATTCCTGGAGCGCGCCTCCCATTATTTCGAAAGCTCACCGGATGGCCGAATCCTCGTCCCTCCCTTTCGCAAAAAGGAAATACTCCGGGCCCTGCCGCTTGTGAAAGGGGAAGGACTGCCGGGAGATGCCGCCGGCCTGTCCAGCCCGGCGTTTGTTAGTACGATGCAACAACGGATCCGGAATCTGTCTGCAGTGTATTTCACCGTCACCATTCCAGGACAAGTACAATGAACGCTACCCGAAGGTTACGAGTGGAGCTCCGTGCGGGCTACCTTCTCCTGTGTGCATTGTTCATTTCAGGATGCCTTGAAACAGAAACAACCACCGTCGTACAATCAGACGGTTCGCTCACGCGATCCGTGTCCATCAAAGCGGACTCTTCGGGGATGGCGGCGGGACGGGAGATGTTTGGACTTGACAGTACCTGGAGTCTCGAACTCTCCGGCGCGGATCAGCGGGAGCAGACCATCACGGCAAAGCGGACGTTTGCTTCCGCCGATGTGATGACTCCGGTTCTTGCCGGGGCGCCCGGGCGCAAGATTACCATCAAAGCCCGTCTCGCGAAGAGCTTCAACTGGTTCTTCACCACGTACCGGTACGAGGAGACCTGGTCCAAGCTCAACCCCACGGACGTGATTCCGGTTTCCGATTTTCTGTCGAAGGCAGAAATCGACGCCTTCGAACAACGCATCGCGGCATCCAAGTCGGTGATCACACCCGGGGACAGTCTCGGGAAAGAGGATTCCGGCGAACGATTCAACAGATGGAACAGCAGGAATTCCTTCGAAGAGTACTTCGGGCTCTTCAAGGAGGGAATCCGTCTTCTGGCCGATCCGCAGCTTACGGAAGCGATGGCTGAGAAGGGAAAGGAAGCGTGTTCTGCAAAGGCCGAGAATTTTGACTGGGTCAGCGGAAATCTCGGAGACATGGAGCGGACGTTCGCACAGATCCTGGGGACTCCCCTTGTCATGAAAGCCGCTGATGCAAACAGGCAGAAGATCGACGCATTCCGGAAACGTCTGGAATTCCAACAGAGCGTCCTTGCCTCATCTCACAAGGTCCGGGTGGTGATGCCAGGCCTCATCACGGCAACAAACGCGGGAGGGGTCGAAGGAAACAGCGTTTCGTGGGAAGGGTTCATCGCAATGACCTACATCGGTGACTACACCATGTGGGTGGAGGCTCGGGAGGTAAACTGGTGGACAATCGCGATTTCGGGGGGAGTGGTGCTGGGACTTGCGGGATTAGCCGTTTTTAGCGTGTTTCGGCGGAAGCGCCGCGGACAAGAATAATGTTGCACTTTATGATGCGTTTTCGTATACTTGATACCAGCTTTAATGTACACCGTTGTCGGGCTTTGTCGGTTCCGGGTGACCCGGGGCATGGTTCGCTAGAGTTCGGAATCCGAACCCGTTGCAGAACAACAGAGATCGCAATCACGGTCGTCAAGAAGTGGTTGCGATTCATCGTTTAAAGCACACATCGGGACGTGCATGACCGAGTCCGCCGGTTGCGGACGTTCAGCAACAGAAAGGATCTGTTCCATGGAAAAAGGGACAGTGAAATGGTTCAACGGGGCCAAGGGCTTCGGATTCATCACCCGCGAGACCGGAGAAGACGTATTCGTCCATTTCCGCGAGATCGTCGGCGAAGGCTACAAGACGCTCAATGAGGGCGACAAAGTAGGGTTTGAAGTCACGCGCGGCCCGAAGGGTCTTCAGGCCACGGGCGTTACCAAGATCTAACGCCAACCGCTTCTTCTCGCCGAAACGCGAGCAGAGGAACGACCGGCCGTCAGCAATGACGGCCGGTTTTTTTTCGCGCTGTGATGGGGCTCAGTTGAATGTCCAGCCACTCTTCAGTACATTGTGTAGTGGAAACCGGATGTTCGTCTCGCATCCGTCACTTTTCACATGAAATCGGTCAATGATGTACGATAACTCTACGTCCCGGTCCGCTCTACTGCTGGTGCTGTTCGCCCTCTGCCTCCTGGTTTGTGCCGGCGTTTCGTCGGGACAGGATCCCTCTCCTCCCAGACTCAGCATTCGTGAGGCGCGCATAGATGCCAACGGGGACTTCATACCGGACCGGATCGGGCAGCGCATCACGGTAGGCGGACGCGCGAGCTCGCACAGCGGCGTCCTCCATTCCAGCCGGCTTTCCGTTTTCCTGCAGGATAGCGCGAACGGCATCGAACTGTACAACATCGATACCGGTGACCCCATAGAAGAAGGTGACAGCGTTGATGCAACCGGCACTGTGGAGATGTATGAAGGGGTCACACGCATCACCAGGGCGGAGTACCGGGTGATCAAAGTGGACCGTCCGATGGCCAGACCGTTGGACCTGACGGTTTCCGAGGCCCCCGACGAACGATACGAAGGCCTGCTGATACGCGTTCGAGGAGCTGTCACGAGATCCTGGAACGATGACTATGGATCCTTCCTGACCCTCGCAGAACAGCCGGGCGATCCCGACACCCTTGTGGTGTTCCTGTCCTTTCGCCACAAACCGGGCATCAACCTCTCGAACTATTCTGTGGGTGATCAGGTCGCCGTGACGGGAATCCTGGGTCAGTACGTCCGGGGCGGGCGTTTGGACGGCGGCTACGAGGTGTATCCCCGATATCCAGAGGACATCCGCAAAGAGGGCGCGACCGCGGAATCCTACCTTATTGCGCTCCTGGTCAGCGCGGCCCTGGCCGTCCTGGCGCTCATCTGGATCGTGGCGATGCGGCGGCAGGTCGCGAAACGCACACGGGAGCTCCGGGAATCCGAGCACCGATTCCGGACGCTCCTGGAGAATGTTCAGCTGGCATCCCTTACCATCGACCGGGAAACGCGTATCACGTTTGCGAACGAGTATCTCGTCGAACTGGCAGGTTGGTCGAACGAAGAACTTCTCGCCATGGAGATTTTTGACCTGCTGATGCCTCCAGCAGGGATGACACGGCAGGCGTTCCGCGAAGCAGTGCGCAACGGAACTGTCCCCGTGCATTTCGAGGGGGAACTGGTCACGCGGTCGGGCGAAAAACGCCTGATCGCGTGGAACAATACCGTCGTGCACGATGCGGACGGCAATGTTGAGGGAACGGCAAGCATCGGCGAAGACATCACGGAACGGAAGCTGGTCGAAGAACGGCTTTCCGCTTCCCTCGCGGAAAAGGAGCTCCTCGTCAAGGAGGTGTACCACCGGGTAAAGAACAACCTGCAGACAGTGTCGAGTCTGCTGTCGCTCCAAAGCGAATCCATCAAGGATCCCGCCACCCGGGAGCTGTTCATCGAGAATCAACACCGTATTCGTTCGATGGCGATGATTCACGAGCGCTTGCATCGTTCCAGGACGCTGGCGCGGATCGATTTCCGCGAGTACCTGCAGGGTCTGGCCACATCCCTCTTTCGCACATACGCCACGCACGGCAACATTGCTCTCCGCGTGGACGTGCAGGACGTCTCGCTGCCGGTGGATGCTTCGATTACCTGCGGGCTCATTGTCAACGAGCTCATCTCCAACTCCCTCAAACATGCATTTCCCGACGGTCGGGCCGGCGAGATCGTCATTACCATGCACGGCACCCCCGCAGGCGGTTACGCCCTTACCTTCACCGACAATGGCGTCGGCTTGCCCGAGGGTTTCGACATTCATGGCGCGAAAACGCTGGGCATGAATCTTATCGCCAGTCTTACCGAGCAGCTCCGCGGGGAGCTTGAGATCTCCACAGCCGAAGGCACCCGGTATACGATAACGGTTCCTGCTGCGTGAGGACGTTCATGCCATTGTTTCCACGAAAGTTGTGGCTGCAGTTGATGATCCCCCTCCTCCTTCTGGTGGCGGTCGTTGGATTTCTCTCGGGATACGTGCACACGCGTTCGCAGGAAACGCAGCTCTTGAACACAATGATTACGGGCGCAGACCAGCTCTCCGGGAGCATCGCAAGCGCCACGTGGCACGCCATGCTGGCCGATCAGCGCGAATCGGCCTATGAAATCATGCAGACCATTGCGCTCAAGCAGGGCATCAACCGGATCCGGATTTACAACAAGGAGGGTCGGGTGATGTTCTCCACGGCGCGCGGGGATACCGGCAGCGTGGACAAGGACGCAGAAGCGTGCTCAGTCTGCCACGCCACGGACCGCCCGCTGGTCAAGGTCGACGTCCCCTCACGTGCACGAGTCTTCAACAATGCGGAAGGGATGCGCACCCTCGGCATCGTGACGCCCGTGTACAACGAACCGGCGTGCAGCAACGCGGACTGCCACGCGCATCCCGCATCGATGAACGTGCTGGGGGTTATCGATGTCGTGATGGACCTTTCGGCCATTGACAAGGAACTTGTCGAAGTTCAGCAACGTGCGTTCCTGATCTCCCTCGTGCTGATTGTCCTGCTCGTGGGATTCATCATTGTCTTCACCCGGCGGTATGTCGATGCGCCCATCCACAAGCTCATCGAGGGCACACGCGCTGTCGGTGCCATGCATCTTGACAAGCCGGTGACCATCAGTTCCAGCGAGGAGATGGGTGAGCTTGCCAGTTCATTTGACTTCATGCGCCTCCGCCTCAAGGAGGCCATTGAACAGCTGAACAACCTTGCGCAGAATCTCGAGAACAAAGTCGACGAGCGGACGGAGCAGCTCAAAGTCGCGCATCAGAAGTTGTTGCACAGTGACCGGCTGGCATCTCTGGGGCAGCTCTCCGCCAGCGTTGCTCACGAGATCAATAACCCCCTCTCCGGCGTTCTGAACCTCACGATGTTGATGCAGAGGATTCTGAAGGAGGACGGGATTCCGGCGCAACGCCTGCCCGAATTCCGCAAGTACCTTTCCCAAGTCGTCAGCGAAACCGCCCGCGTCGGGAGAATCGTCCAGGATCTCCTGGCCTTTTCGCGAAGGTCAAAGCCGCACCAGCGTGCAAACGTGAATTTCAACGCAATTGTCTCAACGACCGTCAACCTGATCGGGCACAAGCTCAAGCTGATGAACGTTGACATGGAACTCCATCTGGACGAGCGCTTGCCGACGATCAACTGCGATGCCTCACAGATGCAACAGGTGTTGATCAACCTGGTGATGAACGGCGCCGAGGCCGCGCAAGGGAGGCCGGACGCGCATGTACGGGTGACCACCAAACTTGCTCCTCAGGAGGACGAATTCATCCTCGAAGTCGAGGATTCCGGCGACGGGATTCAACCGGAGAACCTGGAGAAACTCTTCACACCGTTCTTTACCACCAAAGGAGAAGGAAAAGGCGTGGGTCTTGGACTGGCCGTCG
>JADLEA010000037.1 GCA_020846365.1 Bacteroidota bacterium | reverse complement strand
TGACGATCTTGAACGAGAAAAGGTAGCCCCGGATCAATCCGTCCGGAGATTCACCCCACCATCGCAGATGCGTTCTGCTGACGCCGGTCCGCAACTCCCCCTCGGGAAACAACCAGAGAAATGTCTGTGGCGGTTTGCCCGGAACAGGATTGTCGGACACGCTTTCCCGGCATCCGGGAAGAAGGAGCGCACACACCCCCAGGATGACGAGCAGTAGTATGAAAAGGGCTCTCAGCATGATGATGCGTCTCCCGGCCGTCCGCACCCCTCTGCACGACAGAAGGGCGCGGCACTCCGGGAGTGTTCTTTCACCTATCCTCTCTGCGGACGAATCACTTCAACAACATCATTTTCTTCACGGCTCTGAACGATCCGCTCTCTATACGATAGAAATACACTCCGCTGGGTAGCGACGTCGCATTGAAGCGGAGTGTATGCCTGCCTGCATCCTGCATGCCATTGAAGAGCGTGCCGATTTCCTGGCCGATCAGATTGTACACACGGATCGTGGTGAATCCCGCCGCCGGCAATGCATACCGGATCACCGTGGATGGATTGAACGGGTTGGGATAGTTCTGCTCCAGTGCATAGGACGCGGGTGCCGCCTCCACGGGCTCATCTTCCACTCCGGTGACAACACCGGCGAAATCGGCATCGGTGCGGGGGACGAACTTGTACTGGTTGAAGCTATAGTAGAGGATCCCGGTCAGAGAGCTGATTCGTGTCCCTAACGGAAGAATGATCTTTCCCGACGCCGAATCGGCAGGTACGTTGGAATAGTTGTACTTGCCGCTCCGCTGAACCACGAGCCCGCCGCTTCCGTCATTGACGGTGTATTCCGTCGGGTCCGAAAACGTGGGGTTCAGGTCGGTCAGCAGCACGTCGGTCAGGCGGACCAGCATGCCCTCGTATGCTTCCGCGCTGGCAACGCCGTTGCTGACACCAAGAGTCCCGGTGAGGCGGTTCGCGGGTTCCGGCGTGGGGTTGCCACCCGATACCTTCGTCACCGCAGTAATGTTGCCGAGACGCGTGACATCAAACTGCTCCTGCACCGTTCCCGTGACCAGGATGCTGTCACCATTGCGCAAAGCCGACATCAGGTTCTGCGTAATCGTGTCCGCCGTGGTAAGCCAAATGCCGCTCCAGGGTTGGCTGGTGCTTTGCATGTACCACGCGTTTGTCCATCCGGTACTCGCGGGTGAAAGCGCGATCTGCGTCGTGTCAGCCGTGACAATGCCTCCCAGGGTCAGCACTGCACCCAGATACGGACTCCTGCCGTTGACGTATGGAGTGTACTGAACGTCCTGTATCGTCAGTGGACGGAGAAGTGAGGTATAGAAGAAGAAGCCCTTCGAGGTGTCCGATGCGATGCCGCCGTTTGTGGAAGAATTCGCCAGGCGCACCGTCTGCCCGAAAGAGTCGGCTACCGAAACGAAATAGCGCACCAGCCGGTCAGTCTGCTGTTGAGGGATGACGCCCACATACGTGGTATCGGATGCCTGATACGTCATCTCGACGCTCTGGAATGCGCCGTAGTTGACGCTGTACAGAAGCGAGACGGTCTTGGGCAAAGACCCGCCGCTCTGCTGTGTCACGCGCACGCTCACCGTCGCCGTGGAATCCGGTGTCACAACGACGGGATTCCGCCGGTGCGTGGAAACCAGAGGCGGCGTAGGAACTTCCGAGAAAACGATATCGCTTGGATAGATCGGAGCGATGCGGTATCCCCGCGGACCCTCGCTTCCGGATGACGTCGTGATGAAACCCCGGATCGTGTCGATCCTCGTGCCGTTGCCGATGGCCGCATATATGCGCTGCCAGGTCGTGTCAGCCGGCCAGGGAAACGAGGACCCGTGTCCTAACGTGAAGTACCTGGACCAATCATACTCGGATAACTCGTTCCCGGAAGCATCCACAAAGCTGAATGTCCCTCGACCGAGGTTGACCTTGTTGTTGAGAACAACGTCGTGAAACTCGACATACATTGCTTCAAACGGTTCTCCGGTGCCAAATTTGACCGTGCCCGTCGGGACCACCCCCGTATAGAAATCCGCGATGTTCTTGACGATGGGCTGGGGAAGCGGGGCCGCACCGATGATATTGATGGGATTCCCGGCAAGAGGTTGTATTTGCGTCGCGCTGGTTCCCCTCGACAAGGGGAACTCACTGATGACGCCCGTTAGCGTGATGATGTCGCCAGCTTCCACATTCAGGAACCCATCAGTCTTGAGCTGCGTGCTGTCTTCTAGAAGACCCCGCAAGAGTATCCCTCCCCACTCCGATGCATTGGAGACCGTGTCGTACAACAACATCGTCCAGATTCCGGTAGTGAAGGTAATGATTCCGGGAGGAACCACGACCTGGGCTGTCACACGGACCGTATCGCCGTTGTACGGTGACGTCTGCAGCGTCCCTCGCGTTTGGGTAGAGTTCGCTGCAAATGTCGGAATCGCATCAGCCGCCGTTAGGGAGTCGGCCGGAACTTCCTGGATTTGCCGGATCGTGACTTCCGGATACTGCGCCTGCGCCGCGTACGCCGCGGCAATGACCACCATAACAATCAGGACAACTCTTTTCATCGCTCCGCCTCCTTAGGTGTGAATTTGCGCTTCCGCTCTTATTTGATAACCAAAAACTTCCCTGTTTGCACCTCGCCGGAATCGCTGTCCTTGACGCTGAACAGGTAGAGTCCGGTCGCAATCGCCTGGTCGAATTTCGTGATCAGGTCCCAGGCATGCTCCCCACCCGAGAAGGTGATGGGAACATCACTGCCGCCGAACTGCCTGAACCACTCGATGTCTGCGCCGGTATACGTTTCCGCATCATGAGACAATTCGGCCACGACGTCTCCAGCGAGCGTGTACACACGGATCGTGCACCGGCGGGGCAGATTTGTGAAATAGAGCTTCCGCGTCCGTTCTCCCGACGCATCCCATGCCGCCCGTGCGTAATACGGATTCGGATACACGCCGACTTTCGCCGTCCCCGGGTTCGGCGGCGTGCCGGACATAACCCTCGCAATCACCATTTTGCTCTCCAGTGAGCTCACCCCCGCTGCTGAATCCCCCTCGTCATACGAAGAGACACCGTACACGTACTGCCATCCGTTCAGGTGGCTGACAGTCACGCCTTTGGGCGGAAAACGGTACCAGTATGCCACCGTGTCGCCGGGAAACATCCTGGCCTGATCCAGAAGGATGCTACCGAAGCCAGTGTTGTAGCCGACGTTGTTGCCGGGTTTGTCGAACTCCCCAACGAGAGGGATCGTCAGCAACAGGTTCGCGGGATCCTTGAAATCCGTTCCTGCATTCGATCGATAGATCCGGTACCCTTCGAAATCCAGTTTGCGTGATATGGGGTCTATGGATGTCTCCGCGCTCGCTTTGTCCCAGTAAATCGCAATGTTCTGGTTCTCGACCTCTGACCGCACCACGGGTGGCTTCGGGGGTTGCGGAAGCCGGTAGTGATCCAGCAGGCCGTTGCCGTTCAAATCCTCCCCCAGGTCCAACGTATTGTTGCCGTTCAGATCCTCGCCGTCATAGGCCTGCTGACACAGAGCTGCATTGGAGGCAAGCGTTTTCCTCTGGTCACGGGTGTCCAGCCGGGCCGCCTGAGTTCCGAACTTGCGCGCACAGATCACCCCGAAAACCACCGACACCGAATCTCCCGGGTTGAGCGAGACAAACGGGCCCGTGGAAAGCAACGTGGTCATGTTGTCCGCCTGCGTGCGCAACGGGTCAATCTTGTTCTGCGGAAGGGACGCAACCAGGCGTTCGTACCTGCTGCGCGCACCCAGGATGTTCTCTGCATCATCCTGAGGCGAGAAGTAGTCTGCATCCCCGCTTGAACTGCTGAACCGCCATGCATTGTAATATGTTCGGGTGCCAAGGTGCCCAAGGGAGTCTATCCCACGGGGAAACGGAGTCGCCCCAAGGAGCTTGATTCCGATATAGGAGTCCGCCGCAGGAGGCGTGGGAATACCGTCGAAATCAAATGTGTACCCCATGCGCAGGGAGTCCAGGTACCCGTTCGCGCCATGCTGAAAATATCCGGGTGTCGCGGGCCGCACATTGTTTGTGTTCCGCACAACGTTGTTGGTCCACAACCCAACATAGACGGAATCAAGCGTGTCAACGCCCGCATTGTGGATGGTATAGTTCAGAATCACGAAGAAATCGGCAAACGGGAAATTCCACGCATAACTTTCCTGGTGCACCCTGATCCCGAGAGGTATCGACTGATCAGGAGCTGAACTGTCCCGCACCACGCCATCCCAATAGTCCGCCAGAAAATCCTGGTGGCTCACGGCCTGCGGATCGAAATACGGAGATTCAGAGAGCGTGGACCGCTGCGAAAGGGTCGTCCCCGGAAGGGAAATGTACTCAATCCCCTTCCCCGTGGTAATGGACACCCGGTCGCTGGATCCTGTGGAGACGTGAATCTGACCGGTGCGGCGGGAAAGCGCGCCTACCCACAGCGCGCCCTGATACATGTGCTCAATGCGGGAACCCCGCGGGTACTCACAGGATGGCTGGCTCGGCCAATACGCGTTCCGGGTACCGATCGTGCCAAAATTGGTTACGGTCAGGCCCAGCGATCCAATCGTCGTAATGTTCTTGTCGGTGTCCTCCGCAGGTTTGGCCAGATTCTGCGCCCGCGCCGTGAACGCGCTCATGATCAGTACAACCGGAAGAATAGCGGCGGAAGGAACCAACAATCGATTGTCGGGACGGCGCATGAATTCGGGATTCGTCAACGGTGGATCGAGGGCACGCAGGCACAAATGGCGTGTTTTTTAATATATTTTTAAAGCGGCCGAAAGTCAAGTTGCATTTAAGGGGGAATTTGTCCACTTTTTTCACGTCTATCACGATGACGTTCCTCAATCCATTAGTGCTGTTCGGGCTCGCAGCGGCTGCCATCCCGATTCTCCTTCATCTGCTGAATCTCCGGAAACTGAAAACGGTCGAGTTCAGCACACTGCGGTTCCTCCATGAGCTCCAACGCACCCGCATGCGGAAAATCCGACTCCGGCAGTGGTTGCTGCTCATCGTGCGCACGCTGTTGATTGTCTTCCTGGTCCTCGCATTCTCCCGTCCCACCCTGAAGGGCTCACTCGCCGGCCTCGGAGCAACTGCCGCGCGCTCGACCATTATCATCCTCGTGGATGATTCCCCCAGCATGGGAATCCCCAACGCGGAGGGGGTGATTCTGGATCAGGCGCGGACGATGATCCAGCAGATCGCCGGATTGGCACGTCAGGGGGATGAACTTCATATCCTCCCCCTTTCGGGATCTTTCGGGCGGGATACTTCAGGCGGCCTCTGGCCCGCTGAGCAAGCGTCGCTTGCCGCGCGATCCACGTCGCTCTCCAATCACTCCTACCGTTACGCGCACCTCCTGCGGCAGGCCCTCGATATCGCCTGGCGGGCTCCTACGGCCAATCGAGAGATCTACCTCCTGACGGACCTGCAGGCCTCACATTTTGCGCCGGAGTCGGAAGCGGCAGACACCACCCTGAGGACCGTCCCAAACGTGCGGATCTTCCTCGTCGGTTTTGATCAGATCAGTCGGGAGAATGCGGCCGTTGCATCATGCGTGATAGAGAGCAGAATCCTCGCCCAGAACAGACCGCTCTCGATCCGAACAACCATTCGCAACTTCGGTGATCAGCCCGTGCGCAATAGCGTCGTCAGTCTCTACCTCGACGGTGTTCGCGTCGCACAGCAGACGGCGGATGTATCGCCCGGGGGATCCGCTGCGTTAACGCTTTCCGCAACGCCCCGGCGCCGCGGTGTCATTGGTGGCGCCGTCCGCATTGAAGACGACGTTCTCGAAATTGACAATAGCCGCTTCTTCGCCGCCGACATCCCCGACACGGTGAACGTGCTGATGGCGGGTCCAACCCCCGAACATACACGCTTCGCCTCGCTTGCACTGACGCTTTCCGGCGACTCCTCCATCGCAGGCCTGTTCCACGTCGATAGGGTCACCGACAACCAACTGGCATATACCGATCTACAGAAGTACGATGTCCTGGTCTTCTCAGCTCCTCGAGCACTCTCCCCGGAACTGGCTTCTCGCATCGTGTCAGCAATCCGGCAAGGGAAAGGTCTCCTGGTGTTCTCCGGGTCCGGACTGAACGCGGTCGAACTCAATACAGACCTGTTCGGCCCCCTGGGCATCCCGCCGATCGCCGTTCCCGCCCCCACTGCCGAGGATGAGGAAGCTGCGGGATTCATCAGGTTCAGGACCATCGACTACGCGCACCCGGTCTTCGCCGGGATGTTCGAGCGCGAACAACCCGTGGGTGGGAACCAACCTTCAATTGAGTCCCCTCGGATACGCACCGCGGCGACCCTCGCCACCGGAACGACGGGTTCGACGCTGATTTCCCTCACGGATGGCCGGCCGTTCTTGCGGGAGTACCAGGCGGGCAACGGCCGGGTGCTTCTCTGTGCGATCGACGCGGGCACGGAATGGTCTGACTTCGCGGTCCGTGGGATCTTCGCCCCTCTGCTTCACCGGTCAGTCCTCTACCTGGCAATGCCCCAGGTGGAAAAGGAAGATGCGCTCATCGGTGATCGACTGACCTTCAACCTCCTTCGGTCGTCAGGCGAGATCTCACGGGAATATGTGCTGGTCTCTCCCGGCGGAACCGAGGAGAGAGTGACGCCAAGACCCCGGCCCGGAACCGGTTCACTGCTCTTTACATCAGCCCCGACCGAGGAACCTGGACTCTACCGCCTGCGATACGGCGGAAACGCCTCCACCGGCGATCGGTCCGTCCTTCAGGCACTGGCGGTCCATCCGGATCCCCTGGAATCCGATCTTCATCCCGTGTCGGATGATCTCCTCGCGGCGTTCTGGAAGCGTTTCGGTCTTGAAGACCAGGCCGTGAAGAAATTGGACCCGGGCGGCTCGATCGTCCGCCAGGTGGAAGAAACCCGGCATGGAGTCGAATTGTGGCGGTTCGTCCTGAGTCTCGCAGTGGCGTGCGCGCTGCTTGAAATGCTCCTCGCCCGCGTCATCCCGACAACGCTGCCGGAGGAATCATCGCATGCCTGAGCCGAAACAAACAGGCGAACGCGAGCGCGCGATCCTCGTGGGTGTTGTGACGGGCCGTGGTGGGCGTGCACGGACGGAAGAGTATCTGGCTGAACTGGCATTGCTTGCAGATTCCGCCGGCGCTGAAGTCGTTCACACCATCGTGCAGGAACGCGAGAACATCGATGCAGCCCATTTTGTCGGGAAGGGAAAAGCCGAAGAGATCTCCCGGTTGGTCGAGGAGGAGAGCATTGACCTTGTGATATTTGACGACGACCTCTCCGCAGTGCAAAACCGCAATCTGGCACGTGTGATCAAATGCAAGATTCTCGACCGGAGTGCGCTCATTCTGGACATCTTCGCGTCTCGCGCAAAGACCCGCGAGGCAAAAACACAGGTGGAACTCGCCCAGCTGCAGTACATGCTGCCGCGGCTCACCCGCCAGTGGACTCACCTCTCCAAACAGTACGGCGGCATCGGCACAAAAGGACCCGGCGAGACCCAGATTGAAACCGACCGCCGGGCTATTCGCACCCGCATCAGCCGGCTGCGCGCGAAACTGGACGACATCGACCGGGAGCGCACCGTCCAGAGAAAAGGCCGTGAGCACTTCGTGCGGGTGGCCCTTGTCGGGTACACCAACGCCGGAAAATCCACTCTCCTCAATTGGTTCTCCGACGCCGGCGTGCCCGTCGAGGACCGGCTCTTTGCAACGCTGGATTCTACCGTGCGCCACGT
>JADLEA010000036.1 GCA_020846365.1 Bacteroidota bacterium | reverse complement strand
CGCTCGTGTAGTCCAGGAACGTCCCGTCGTGATAGTAGATCCGGTAATACGGATCGAGGGGAACAAGCGAGAGGTAGTCCTTCATGGACTTCCCCGCGGCCTTGAACACGTCCTCAAGGATGAAGGGGGCTGTAACCAGTGAGGGACCCATGTCAAACGTGTAGCCGTTCTTCACGAGTTGATACGCCCGCCCACCGACGTACTCGCGTTTCTCGAAAATGGTGACCTTGAAGCCGCGGGCCTGCAGGCGCACGCCTTCTGCCAATCCCCCGAACCCGGACCCGATGATGGCTATGGTATTCACGTTCTTCTTTCCTTTTTCAGATCTCTGCGCTGATCCCGATGGACGGGAGAATACCGATGGAGCTTTCATCCATTTCGACGCGCTGCTCCCGCGCATTCCATCTGACAGACCCTGAGGTCCTGTTGTTGTAGATGTTCTGTACGTCGACGTACGTGATGAGCGTCCATGATTGGAAATTCCACCTGCGATCTACGCGGATATCCAGGGAGTGGACTGCGGAAGTCCGCTCGCTGTTGTACGCGGCGACGTTCTGAGTGCCGTCGACATTGAAGGGCGTGTACGGGCGTCCCGAGGCATACCGGAACTTCGTGCTCGCTTCCCATTTCTCGTTGAACTGGTAGCCGGCGCTCACGTTGAGGATGAACGCCTGGTCAAATGAACCGGGACGTTCACGCCCATCGACGGATGTAAAGCGGGTTCTGCTCAGGGTGAGGCTGGCGAGGCCGTACAGCGGGATTTCGGAGAGTTTCTTCTGCAGGAGGAATTCCACCCCGACGGACCTCCCGGTTCCGAGGCTTGCCAGGCGATCGAATCCGAAGGACGCAAAGCCCTCCTCAGATCCACCGTAGCCCCCTCCGGTATTTGAAAGCACGAGGTAAGGGCGGCCGAGGCTTGCCGGGTAATCTCTGTACTCCTTCATGTATCCTTCGACGCGAAAGCGGAGGTCCTCCCTGAGCATCTGCTCGATGCCCAACACCAGTTGATCCGCCCGCACATGCCGGAGCTCCCGATTGGCATTGTCGGCCACGAGCCAGATGTACGAGGGGCTCTGGTAGTACACGCCGGCGCTTGCTGTGAGCGTGGTAAGAGGAGAGATTTCATAGAGGAGAGCCGCGCGGGGAGCTACGGCAAAGCTCTTGTCGATGAGATCGAAGAAGTCTCCCCGTCCGCCCGCAATGAACGTGAGCCGTGTGAAGAGCTTGTGCGTGAGCTGCAGATAAGCCGAGCCCTTGGTGCCATACGTCCTGTAGTCCTGCACGTTGACACTGAGCGTATCGCCGAACGGAGACACATATCCGGGCAGTGCAAGGTTGGCGTTGAACCGGATGAGCTTGGCCTGGGCGCCAAAGGAGAACTCCGTCGTTTGACCGGTCCGGAGTGTCACATCCGCGCGGAGCGAGGTTTCGCCTTCTTTGGATTGATTGCTGAAGATCGGCCTCAACAGTGAATCGCGCTGAAGGCCGTTGTATTGCACAAACGATCGCCCGAGCGTAAACGTCGCGATCCCGTGATCGAAAAGATGGCGCCACGTCGCGCCAGAAGCATACTGGCGTTGTGCCGTGCCCAGCACACGAGAGTTGTTAAAGCGGTCGTCCGCATCCTCGTCAAAAAAACTGACGTCATCGATGGCGCCAACCGCGAGGAACGTCAGTTCGTTCTTCCCATCCAGAGCGTAACGCGCGCGTCCGAGAAAGTCCCAGTACTCCGGCACGAAGCTGAAGCCCGCGGATTTGAAGATGAAGTCGAGGTAGCTCCGACGTGCGGAGAACACCAGGCTTCCCTGCTCTGCAAAGGGTCCTTCAACGTTGAGTCCGAACTGGGAGGCCGATATGGTTGCTTTTCCGCCGAACCGGTCCGTGCGACCATTGCGTAGGTCGATGTTCAGCACGCTCGACAAGCGATCGCCATATCGCACACCGAAGCCACCGGTAGAGAATGCCGTCTCGCGCACAAAGTCGAGATTGATGTAGCTCAGCGGCCCACCACCCGCACCCTGCGTTCCAAAGTGGTTGATGTTGGGAATCTCGATGTTGTCTACCGTGAACAGGTTTTCACTGGGTGCTCCTCCCCGTACGACGAGGTCGTTCCTGCCGGGCTGAGCCTGTGCGACGCCCGGCAACACTGCTATCGCCCGCACGACATCCTCAAAGCCGCCGGGAGATCTGCGGATTTCTTCGTAGGAGAGACGCTGAACACTCACGGGCGCATCCGGGGTGCGCTGGAAATATCCCGCCCGCACCTCGACGCCTTCGATGTCGATACTCGATTGACGCAGTTCGATCACCAGTTCCACCGGACGCGCAGTCGCGACGATCACATCGCTTTCGGTGTGAGGCTCGTAGCCAACGAGTGAGGCGCGGACCCGATGAGTTCCGACAGGGATGTCATTCAGAGTGAATCGACCTTCAATATCCGCCGACCCCCCGATCTGCAGATCCACGATTTGAACGATCGCGGCAGGCAACGGCTCCTTGGTCGACTGGTCAATAACCCGCCCCCGGATAGAGCCGGTCTCCGCGTAAGTTCCGACCACATAGCCGGCCAGCGCAAGCACAAGGATGGTCCATCTCATTTCGGAACGCCTTTCTCACTCAAGTATTGTCGATCATATCGCCTAAATCAACGATTTCGCATATTACGGATATACATACTAACACACCAATTTCGAAGATTGTTCCTGAAATAATGCCCAGTTTGAAGCTATATTCGCCGATTTTGGGGGATGAGCGTAGTCCGGCATGCGGCTTGCGCTGAATGACTGGTCGGGATGGCCTTATGTGGGCATGAAACGAACGGAACCCTTTTGAGGGGCCTCCCCGCGACTAGGCGGGTAGAACGGACCGGGCAAAGGCGAGTTCGGTCCTCAGAAACAAGACTGAGCATGGCCGAGGGAGACCTCGAACGACACGGTGCCGAACGATGGTGGCCGGGTAGGAAGAGAACAGAGATCTGATGGAGGAAACGTGTGCCTGCTGAGCACACATCGACGGTCAAAGATCAGCCATTGATCCTTGTCATGATGCCCGCAACTGTGAACCTTGTCGACTTCGTGCCGCCGCTGTACGTTCCCCCTTCATAGAGTCCATCCGTGGAGGTTCCGGTTGAGTTACCTCCGATGTACACATCATAGGTGGCACTCTTTGAGAGTTTCGGGGAGCCGAAAACCATCGACTGGTACGATTTCGAAGGTTTGAACGTCAGGATATCGGAACCGTCTGCTGCCTGAATGTGAAACAGAGTGCCCGCCGGCCGTGCCGATCCGAAATTCACCATCAGCGCACACTGCGTGGATGACGCGCTTGGCGCCTGTGCCATGCCCGAGCTCCCCGCAGCCAGAAGCACACCCCCCGTCATCTGGAAGGACGCGTCATAGTCGAGGGCACCGTTGCCGTTGGAGGTCGGGCCGTGAACAAGGACCGTTCCGTCTTTCATCACGATCTTGCCATTGACGTCGATGCCATCCCCGGCCGCAGTGACCGCAATGTATCCGCCGGCAATATACAGATAGTAGTTGCCGGCGGACGGCATGCCTCCCGGCCAACCACCTGCGCCGGAAGCATCTCTCCCCCCTGCCCCGTTTATACCGTCGTCGTTTGCGATGATGTGAATCGTGCCGTCATTGATCACAAGCATGCAACTTTCGAGACCTTCAAAGCATTTTGAGATCGCAATATCTCCTCCGTTCACGCCGAGGAGCGAATCCGCATGCACGCCGTCATCGCCCGAAGCGAGCGCAAACGAACCCCCGTTGATGACGACCGTGGAATTCGAATGGACCGCGTCATCCGCCGAATTCACCGCAAAGGTCCCATCACCGATAACAACGCTCACCAGGCCCTTGATGCCTTTTGCGGAGACCGAGCTGCCGATCGAAGCGTTGTTGCCCCCTCCGGTCGTCAGGTTGAAGATACCACCGGCGATGATCACATCGGTTTCGGCTGTCAAGCCATCCATGCCGGCAGTCGCGGTGATGCTTCCGGATTCGACTGAGATATACCCCCTGGTGGCGTTCTCATCATTGTCAGACTTCAACGCATCCCCCATTGACGTCACGGTCACCGTTCCGTCTTTGATTATGAGATAGTCCTTCCCCCTGATGCCGTCGTCCACGGCGTTCACGGTAATCGTTCCACTCTTGATGATGAGGCCATCCTTGCTGGCAATGCCATCGTTGTAGTTTCCCTTCACGGTCAACGACCCATTGCCGCAGATGGTCAAGTCGGCTTTGCTAAAGAGCGCCGCATTCGGCTCGTCCTCGTCCGGATCCGGGAACACGTATGATGATGCGTCGGTGAGCACATTGACGGTATTGTCTGCCAGAATCAGCACCACTTTTTCGGCCTTGGTCACGGCGAACGGAGACGTCGTGGAATTCCTGATATCGATACCATGCAGAATCACGCGGACGGTGCCGTCATCCGGCGCATTCACCAGCACCTGTCCGTCGTTCAGGGAGCCGGACAGAATGTAGGTCCCTCCGGACGTGATCGTCACCGTTGATCCGTCCGTGGTTGCGCTGTCGGTGGATTCCGTGACCGACGTCCCGTTGAGCACGATCGGGATTACGTGCGCGGCATCCCACACATAGTCGGCCGGCAGTTCATGATCCGCGCTGTTTGCCGCGAGTGCTGACCGGACGCTGGTTGTGGCTTTCACCATGTCCACTGTGACCTGACCTTCGGCTGCCGCATCCTCCGCAGAGTCCGTGCTGTTCGAACAGGACAACACTGTCCAGGTCAGGACAGCGCACAGCATCGGCAGAACTATTCCATTGCCTCTCATCGTTGACCCTCCAATGTGGATTCCCAATTGTCCGCAGATTCGCGACGTCCCCGGCACGCCCGGTTACATCGCCATGCTAAACGTGTTCCTCATCACGGAACAGGTTGATGGACAGCACGCCGCCGGCATTCTTCATTTCCTTGATGAATGTCAGGTGGTCACGCCTTCGCTTGAGACTCATGTAGTACGAGAATTCCTTCACATCGGACCCGGCCGCCGTCTTAACGTTGATCAACTCATACGAGGCACAGTACGACTCCATGATGTTCTGGACAGCCGCAAGGTCATCCGTTGTGGAGTGCAGTTGCAGCAGGAACTGTTCGCCCCTGAACCACGTCATGCCGGTTTTGGAGGCGACGATAAGGACCAAAGAAATTACGGCAGTGCCTGCCGCGGCCATTGTGAAGTATCCGACACCGGCCGCCATGCCGGCTGCCAGTCCAAAGAAGATATAGACGATGTCTATCGTGTCCTTGACTGCGGTGCGAAACCGGATAATGGAGAGTGCCCCAACCAATCCGAAGGCTCTGGCGAGGTTGTTGCCGATCACCATGATGACCAGCGAGGTAATCAACGACAACGCGATGAGCGACGTAACATAGCCCGTGGAGTAGCCCGGTCCCCGATAGGTGAACCGGTACACCAGCGAAATCACAAAGCTGCAACACAGGCTTACCAGGAGCCCCAGCAGGATCTCGGGCACCGTGGGCGAGAAGAGATCAATTCCTTGCACGCCGTACACTACGCTGTCCCCGAGGTGTAAAAAAGTGACCGGTTGACCCGGTTGCACCTAAGCAATGCCGTGTTGTGGGCATCGAGTGCCGAAGTGTACTTGGAAACGGCTGTCCGCGTCAGGTCATACTTCTCCAGGACATGCTTGATCCACTGCGGCAGGACCTGATAGAACTTGACCTCGAGGATAAACTCACGCGCGTTCTGCCTTCTGAATCCCTCGACTTCAAACAACCGGCTCGTGTCGGTGACGACCTTGCTCCGAAGGTCTTTGTCAAAGGTGACTCTCAATTGCGAGCCGAACTTGCATTCAAAGGGCTCGCGGTCGTAGACGACCAGCACTTTGGGTTCGAGCCGGCGCAACTGGTAGTAATAGAAGAATGGCCCGCGTTGGGTGTGCAGTTCGCGTACCGATTTCTCGGTGTTCAACCGGTCTGACAGCACCTCGTGCAGACTTGAAAACGGCATCATCGCCCTGTCTTTCGCAATGAAGTTCTCCTCTTTGCGCTTGATTTCGAGGAAGACCTGCGACCCCGGCCCTCCTTCGTTATAGCCCCTTACCCGGAATTTTTTCCGCGTGCGGACGCCGTCCAGTTTTTCGTAATAGCATCCATAGTCCGGGCTGTCAAGGTACACGCTGCGCACGGTGTATTCATGGTTGGGCCGAGCAGCCGCGAACGGATCAGGTTCCAGGTAACGAAGGACATCGGCACGCAGCCTGTCGAGGCAGGCAACCGGCACCCGATACTTGAATTCCAGCCTGTTCTTCATCGTCCGGTCAGCAATCCCAGGAGGTATTCTGATGCCCGCACCCTGGGCAGGATGATCTCGCCCCCGACAGTAAGCCCTGGCAGCAACGGACATGCGTCTCTCTCGAGGGCAATTCTCGCGTATCGCACCTGGACCCCATTGATCACGTCGACCCTCTTTGCAAGGTCAACGAGCACGCCTGTCGTCTCTCCCGGGACGTTCTTCAATGAAATACACAGTGATTCTCCTTCGGTCAGATGGTGGGCCTGCGCGCACCGGATCGGCGCGTGGAGTATCGCGCAGGAGCAATTGCTGACCGTGAACAACGTATCCACCGAGAAACTCCGCACAACGTCCCCGGGGATTGGCGCCAGGAGGATAAAGCTCTGAAGACGTGATTCCAGGAGCGCGATCTCGCCTCGGTATGACGCGATCATCGCCCGGACCATCTGGAGTTCCTCGGCCTTGCTCCCTGTCAGGCTGGCCTGGAGGGCCGCCCGGTGTATCCCATGTTCGAGCTCAGCCTCCTTGAGTTGCCACTGCGCGGCGTCGAACTCCTCCCGCGAGACGTAGCCCTTTTTGTAGAGCTCCTGCGCCCGTTCGAAGAGGATCTTCTTCTCCTGAATCCTCGCCGCAGCATGTTCGACCCTTTGCGATTCCTCTTCCACCACGGGTTGCTTCTCCCCAGCACGGCGTACAGCCAGATCTGCGCGGGCAACATTCAATGCCCCTTTCAGCTCCGCAAGACGCTCCCGGATCCTGCTGGATCCCAGGACGGCGATGGTGTCTCCTCTTGCGACTGACGTTTTCATCTTGACCGACGGTACGAGCCGGAACTCCATGGATTCACCCCGTTCGAATTGAAACACATGAATCTCGTTCGAAAGTGCGGCCCGATAGTCCGTTACCGCCGAAATGATCGGTGCTTCCTCGCCCTTTGTCAGGATCCATTTCTGCAGAGGATAGACCTCGAAAACCGTGATGATACTCTGGTGCACTTTCACCTCGTACAAGAGCGCGACACAGAAGAGGGGGAGTCCGAAGCAGAGGGCTCCAAACGCCTTCCTGAATCTCTTTCTCAGCATGAATGATATCCTCTGTTCCCCTTCGGGTGCTGCGCCGGCAGGGCATTGCAAGCGCAGTCGGAGGTTAGACAGTGAAACCTATGAACCGGATTCATCTCTCGCGTTAAAGGTGTGACAAATCTTTGTGAAGATTGAAAAGGAATTGTTATGAACTCTTTTTTTGTAGATTCATGAGGCACGCAAGTACTTCACATTCCGGTTCCCCGGGCAGACGCCGGGACGCTCTACCGCTCTTTGCGCAAGGGGAAGGGAACACGTTATCTCTGCGTGTTCTATCACTCGAGGGTGGATTTCCCCGATGCCAGTGCCTTCGCCAGTCTCGAGCGGCTTCTCGGAGAGCTTGCTGCCGACTCTCTCGTGGAGTTCTCGAGTATTGGCCGGGTGGCGGAGGAAGGGTCGCTCTCCTCCCGGCAGTATGCCGGAGCCGGCATCAATCTCTATCAGGCCGGACAGGCGATCGACAAAGCCAAGCCGTATCTTCAGTTGATCGACGTCGCCGGCAGGCTCACCGGCGGGGGCTCCAAGATGCAAGAATTGCGGCAGAAGGCACATGAAGCCTTCTGGACAGGTGATTACCGTGCTTCGTCGGAGTTCTCTTCTTCCATAGTCCAGTACGCTGACGCAAGGCGGAGCATAGCAAGGATCCTGCTGGCGGGCGCCATGATCGCGGGCGCCCTCTTCCTTTTCCGAAATCGCTCCATCCGCGCCGTAAGGCGTTGGCAGGTCGTTACCGCGATCGCCCTGGGACTCGCGATCGCGGCTGTCAATGCTTTCCCGCTGGCAACATTCCATCGAACCCACGAGCTGACACTCTGGGCAGCGATGGCCATCGGAGCAATACTCCTGGCAGGCCAGGTGCGCGTCTCCCGCCTGACATCGAAAGCGGCAGTCGAATGAACAGCCGTTGAGCCGTTCCCTACTCCGGCATCCAAACCTTCCTCTGTGGTGATCCGGCGGACGTCCGCCGCATGGCCTTATCAATTCCGTCCAGACTTTATTAAAGTGATAAAGCCGCCTCCCCTTCCGTTCCGGAAAAGGCTCAAAATGCAGGTGACACGGCAGAAATCGCGCTGGCATTGATTGTGCGTTCTCTACAGGGTTGAATCATACCTCCTTTATCATCCTGCAGGGCGCCAATGGAAATCCATATCATTGACCTTCTGATCATCCTCCTGTACTTCGCGGTGGCCCTTGGACTCGGCATTCTGGTTTCGAAACGAGCGAAAAAGAACCTCAATTCATATTTCCTTGGCAACAACTCTCTCCCCTGGTGGATGTTGGGCGTTTCTGATGCGTCAGGGATGTTTGACATTACCGGCACCATGTGGCTCGTCTATGTGCTCTTCGTGTACGGGTTCAAGAGCGTCTGGATGCCGTGGGTGTGGCCGACCTTCAACCAGATTTTTCTGATGGTGTACCTCTCGATCTGGCTCCGAAAGTCCAATGTCATGACGGGCGCACAATGGATCGAAACGCGGTTCGGCAACAGCACCGGCGCCAAGCTCTCTCATATCAGCGTCGTGATCTTCGCGCTGGTCAGCGTCATCGGCTTCATTGCGTACGCGTTCAAGGGGATCGGGAAATTCGCGGCGGTCTTTTTTCCCTGGGATATCTCGCCCGACGTCTATGCCATGATTCTTATGTCCCTCACCGCCATCTATGCCGTGAAGGGCGGGATGTTCAGCGTCGTCATCACCGAGTTCCTACAGTTCATGGTCTTGTCTGTCGCGTCGCTTTCCATAGGCATTATCGCCTTCACCATGGTGTCACCCGAGCAGCTGCAGGCGGTGGTCCCCCCGGGGTGGATGACGCCTTTCTTCGGCTGGACGCTGGACCTCGACTGGACGGGTCTTATCGACGAGGTGAACACAAAGATTCTGGCAGACGGGTACAGCATGTTCGGGATATTCTTCATCATGGTGCTGTTCCAGGGCATTTTGAAAAGCATGGCGGGTCCGGCTCCCAACTATGACATGCAGCGCGTGCTGGCGACCCGTTCTCCCAAAGAAGCCGCCAAGATGAACTGGTTCGTCAATGTCGTCCTCATCTTTCCCCGCTATGTGCTGATCACAGGAATCACGGTTCTGGCTCTGGTGTTTTTCTCGTCGGAACTCCACGACATGGGCACGCGCATAGATTTCGAGATGATCCTTCCCTACATCATCAGGAATATTCTGCCGGTCGGCCTTGTGGGACTCCTCCTCTCCGGTCTGTTTGCCGCCTTCATGTCGAACTATGCCGCCACGATCAATGCGGCACCTGCGTATGTCGTGAACGACATCTACAAGCGCTTCATCAATCCGCATGCATCCGACCACACCTACGTGCGGCTCAGCTACATCACCACGATTGCCTTTGTCATCATAGGGTTCGCCTTCGGCTTCGTGGTGGAATCTATCAACCAGGTGACGCTCTGGATCGTCAGCGCGCTCTACGGCGGGTATACCGCGTCGAATATCCTGAAGTGGTATTGGTGGCGGTTCAACGGCTACGGCTACTTCTGGGGAATGATCGCGGGCATTGCGGCGTCGATGGTCATTCCTATGGCATTTCCCTCTCTCCACGCGCTATGGGCGTTTCCCTATGTCCTCGCGGTCTCACTTGTGGGATGCATTGCCGGCAGCCTGCTCACGAAGCCCGAACCGGATGTCGTGTTGATGAGGTTCTATATGCAAATCAAACCCTGGGGATACTGGCGGCCTGTGCTGAAGATGGCACGCAGGTACTATCCCGATTTCGCCCCCAACAAGCGCCTCCCACGGGACCTCTTCAATATCGTCGTGGGCGTCGTCTGGCAGGTCTCCCTGGTGCTCACCCCGATTACTCTCGTCACCAAGCAATACGATCTCCTCATCGGTGTCGTGGCATCGGTGATTGTGACGTCGCTCATTCTGAAGTTCTCGTGGTGGAACAATCTGGACGAGGCCGGCAGGGAGACTCTTCCGGCCGACTTCCAACAGCGGGTCGCGGCAGGCCCCGATGTGACGCCGGGAACACCAACTCCTGGCATGTTGGATGGGCTCACGCCGGGGAAGGCAACGGTGAGTTAGATGACCAGAAGGGGTTTTGATGCAGCTGTCCGTGCTCTCGTCCGTGAACAGGAACGCCTGCTCCGGCGGAGGAACCGTCCGGCCCCGGGCGGCAACGGAGTCGTCCACCGCTATGTCCATCCCGTCGTAACCGCCGCTCACATCCCCCTGATGTGGCGGTACGACCTGGACTTCAACACGAACCCGCACCTCATGGAACGCCTGAGCGTGAATGCGACGTTCAACCCCGGAGCGATCGAACTCAACGGGAGAACACTCCTTGCGGTCAGGGTTGAGGGCGTGGACCGGAAATCCTTCTTCGCTATCGCAGAATCACGCAATGGCATTGACCAGTTCCGATTCTGGGACTACCCGATACGGCTACCGGAAACTGCAGATCCCGATGTAAACGTGTACGACATGCGCCTGGTGAAGCATGAGGACGGCTGGATCTACGGACTCTTCTGCACGGAACGCAAAGACCCCTCGGTGCCACGCACGGATACTTCCTCGGCGATCGCACAGTGTGGCGTCGCCAGAACCAAAGACCTGCTGACCTGGGAGCGGCTTGCGGACATCAGAACACGCTCGCCCCAGCAGCGCAACGTCGTGCTCCACCCGGAGTTCGTGGCAGGGAAATACGGGTTGTACACGCGGCCTCAGGATGGCTTTATCAGCACCGGATCCGGGGGCGGGATTGGATGGGGGCTCTCGGAGAGCATGACTGCAGCGGCAATCGAAACGGAAACCATCATCGACGACCGGGTGTACCACACGATCACCGAGGCGAAGAACGGCCTGGGTCCGGCTCCGTTGAAGACCCCGAAAGGGTGGCTGCAACTGGCGCACGGCGTACGCAACACCGCCGCCGGCTTGCGTTACGTCCTGTACTTGTTCCTGACTGATCTGCAGGAGCCACACCGCGTCATCGCTCACCCCGGCGGATATTTCATGGCGCCGGTGGGAGACGAGCGCATCGGGGATGTTTCCAACGTGCTCTTCAGCTGCGGATGGGTGATGAAGAAGAACGGCACCGTGTGCATCTACTATGCGTCATCGGACACGCGCATCCACGTGGCCACGAGCACGATAGACCGCCTCCTGGACTATGTACAGCATACGCCGGAAGATTCACTGCGCAGCGCGGGCGCAGTGAACCAACGCTGTGCACTTATCGATCGGAACCTGAAGACCCGGAAGCGGATCTCTTCCCGACCATGAACATCGCGTTCGCGTGACCCCGGAGGATGCCGATCGTCGAAGTGTCCGTCATGAACACCGAGTTTCTCCCCTGTGGCTCCTGAGGGGGGTCGCCGACCCAGGGATCTCCAGGCCGCCACATCCCATCAGGGTGACGCGCTTCGCCTTCGCCGCCCCAGGCCCAGATGTTGGAACCGGCGATGGGCGCCCCCGCACGCGCGGAGTCTTCGATCACCGAACACAGCATGCGGTAGTACCTGTCGCGTGCATGCGTGGGCGTTCCGGGATGAATTCTGCCTCCATCACGTCCAAGCCCGAATTCATCCATGACGATGGGTTTGCCCAGGACCCGGGCGAGGGCCATGTGACGGTTGAAGTAATCGACGGCGTTCGTTTCCGTCCGCGGCAACGTGGCCTCCCATGCCGTGGGATCGAACCATCCCCAGTTGAGGGGCCAGAGGTGCAGGTTGAGGTAGTCGATGGACGGCGTTCGATATGCCTCGAGAAAGTACTCCTCCACCTGCAGCGTTCCCACAATGCCCTCGCTGCCGGACGAGACCATATGGTTGGTGTCGAGCTCATGAATGAACCTGGCTGTCTCCTCGATCCACCTGTTGAACTGCGGCAGATTCTTCCTGCCGGGATCTCCGTCTCGCCCCGGGCGGGGTTCGTTCACGAGCTGCCACGACATGATCGTGGGATCGGCGGCATACGGCCTGCCGTTCACGGTGTTCGTTCGTGTGACGATGGTCTTCACGTAATCCCGGAACAGCTGCATCGCCCGTTCGTTCGAATAGAACGTCGCGGAGTAGTCCATGAACGCGCTCCAGCCCTGCGACGTGTCTTCCGGATCGACCGTCGGTCCCCCCGTCCACACGTTGTACTGGCTGAATCCACCGGACCATTCCCAGTAGTTCCCGAGAAAGAGAACTGCATGCATCCGGCGTTTGGCCATTTCGGCGAGCACGAAATCGAGCCCCTGCAGCAGAGAATCATCCAGAACTCCCGGAGCCTGTTGGATTGCCGGTTTCACGGAGCGGCGTATGGCAGACGCCTCCGACGCGGCGAGGAGCCTGAGGTTTGTAAGCCCGAACGCGTTCAGAGAGTCCAGCTCCCTGAGCAGGCGTGGCCTGTCTCCGGTGCTCCCGGGAGATCCGAGATAGCACCCGTACCACATGTTGGCCCCCGCGAAGTAGTATGGAGCGCCGTTATGCACAAGCTGCGTTCCCTGCACTCGTATGAAATCCTCCGGCTCAGGTCCGGTGGAGAAGATCGAACAGGCGCCCAGGCCTGCGGCACAAACGACGGCGAAGAAGACGGTGGAGAGTGAGCTTCGGGAATACGTCATGGGCGGTCCTTGCGTTTCAGTACGGGAGGTCATACGTTGGCAATTGACATGTGTTCGCACAAACAGTGCCAGAGCGTGGGATGAGAAATCTGCCGGAGTCGGGGGCCATTTCCGGGCAGGTAGAGCACGTCCCCGTGGACGGCATTGTCATGGAAGGAAAGGATT
>JADLEA010000035.1 GCA_020846365.1 Bacteroidota bacterium | reverse complement strand
GGGCCATGAGCGGAAGATACATTGGCATGAACACGTGCCCGAGGTGCAGCATGTGGAAGAAGAACGGGAACACGAGTGCTGCCGCGCCGAACAGCCCGCCGAACGCAAGCTCGCGACCGGAGACGGCGGCACGGTTGCCCGGATCTTGCGTCGTCAAAGAAGCTCCCAGCGTACGCCGCTGAGTATGGTCCGCCCGGGCATGGGATAGCCCCACATTGTCTGATAGGACGCGTTACCAAGGTTCTCCCCTGCAACGTAAAGCGAGAGCCCACGGACGGGAGAAACGGTAACCCGGGCCTGGAGGAGCAGGTAGTCTGGTATCGCGTTCACGGACCTGTCCGCCCCGTACAGTCCGGACACATACTGAAGTCCCGCGCTGCACGACCAACCGGCTCTCTCATATTGTCCCTCAACGAAAAACTTGTGGCGCGGGTTTGCCATTGTCTGCTCTCCGGGATCCAGGTATCCATACGTGCATTCGATCGCGAACTGGTCGGAGAGTCCCAACAAACCGGAGAACTCCACTCCCCGGTGCACGAACGCGCCGGAGTTCTTCAGAACCAGATTGGGAAACCTTCCCTCGGTGCGAATAAGATTGCTGCCGTTCGCAACAAATCCGGTGAGTTCCAGGCTCGAACGATTCCCGATCGAGCGAAGCACGCTGAGCTCATAGTTCCACATCCGTTCCGGCTCCAATGTGGGGGTGGGAGCGGGAAAAAGATAGAGTTCCCGGATTGTCGGGCTCCTGAATCCCCGGCCTGCTGACGCCTTCACCGTCGTCGTGCTGTTCGCCTTCACGGCCACGCCGAACTGCGGGAGGATCTCGTTTCCATAGACACTGCCGTGGTTGAGCCGGAGGCCGCCGTTCAACGTGATCATGTCAAGGAGGGATTGCTGCACGAGCGCGTACGCGCCGGATTCTGAGACGAAGTGCGTTCCGTACTGCAGGCCCGTCCTGCGGTTCTCGGCCTCTCCCCCATAGCGCTTGTAGTCCACCCCCGCCGTCACGGTGGTCCCGCCGGAGAACGTGAGCGTTTGGTAGAGCTGCACACCGACGCTGTTATCCTTGGAATGGAAACCGTCATAGATATCGTGGCGGCCGAAGTTGAAGAACGCTTTCAAGGCCCCCTGGAGACTCCCGAGCGAGTTCTCCAGAGCAAGTCCTGAGCTGCCCCGGACGATATCGACCCAGTTATCGATGCGGGGAGCATAGACGGTTCCCGGGTCGTACGTGCGAAATCCTGAAAGATGCGCGTCGCCACGAAGCGTGAACCGTGGATCCAGGCGGGCGTGCCCACGCACAGATCCGCCGTTGATACGGAATGATGAGTACGGGCGATGGCCTTCCGTGGTATAATGGCTGCCGTGCACGGAGATTCCGCCATTCTCTGTGCCGAACCCTGCTCCCCCTTCGATCTTTTTCGTCCCGAAGCCACCCATTGAAGCCGATGCGTTCGCGCCGAAACCGCCTGTGGGAGTCAGTGCCGAGATAATGTTGATGACGCCTCCCATCGCATTCGTACCATGCAGGAGGGATGCCGGGCCTCGAATAACCTCCACGCGCTCGACGCCGGCCGTGACATAGGTGTCCGGAAGAGGATGACCCATGAGCCCCATCAGGTGCGGGCGCCCATCGGTCAGGACCAGAACCTGCGTATTCGGACTCCCGCCGGCTCCCCGGATCGAAATGCCCCCTGCAGCGCCCGTCGATACTCCATAGCCCAGGACGCTCCGCTCGGTGAGGAACACGCCTGGAACGCGCCTGTTGATCACGGCCAGGATCGAGGTCTCACCGCTCCGCCGGATATCATCGCGGCTCACGACGGAGACTGCGTTAGGGACGGCGCTCCGGAGCGCCTCGATGTGCGTACCTGTGACAGTGACGGGATCCAGGACAAAAACGCGTGCCGTGTCCCTTTCCGCCTGAGCGAAGAGCGAAAGAGGAAGCGCGCACAGGGCAAGCGCCAGACTTTGTATTGCGGAGCTTTGCATGAAGTTTCCTGTTCTTTCTATGTGAGTTCCCGGGTGGCCGTGAGGCTCAGACTGCTATGCTTGACCCCTTTGAAGCTGGCCAGAGCGCCGCCGATCTCCCGTATCTTTCCCACAGTGCCGCGCAGGAGAATCACTTCCAGGCAGTTGTGGTGATCCAGGTGAACGTGAGTCGTCGCAATGATCATTTCGTGGTGATCGTGCTGGAGATCCGTGAGATGATCTTCCAGTTCCCGTTTGTGGTGGTCATACACCAGGGACAGGACGCCGTTTGCCTGTGCGGCATCGTCCTGCGTTCCTTCATCCACAAGCCGGGCGCGAATGAGATCCCGGATCGCCTCCGACCGATTGCCATACCCGGTCCTGGCAATGAAGCGGTCGAATTTCTTGATGAGGCCGGACTCGATGGAGACGCCGAAACGCAGAAGGTGTGAGGATGTCATGGTAGCACGTTTCTTACAATAGTAACACGTTCGAGCGACAATGTCAAGCGAACGGCTCTGTCCGGCAAGCCGGCGCAGGGTGCAGAACTTCAGAGTGATGACCCGTCCGCAGGATGAACAACCGTGCGGCCACCCCCACTTTGATTTCTTCCGTGAGGAGCGTATCTTCTCACTGTACATTTCGGAGCGCGTATGTATCGTTGGTCGTGCCGGATAGCATGTATAGGTGGGCTCGCCATCGCCCTGCTCGGGTGCGGAAGCCCGGCTGGCTGGATAGGAACTACCACCGTGCCCATGGAGGAGCTGCAGGCGCTCAGGCCCCCCTCCAGTGCACCCGATCTCGGCGCCATCGTCGTCCTGGACGAAGGATCCATGGAGGTCTTCAGCGGCACGGAGATGGGATTCAGCGTTTTCGACCGGCGCAGAATCATCAAGATCTTCAACCCGAGCGGCCACCGGTACGCCAATATCATGATCCCGTACGGCTCCTCCAGCGCAGTCACCGAGATCCATGCGCGCACGATTTCCCCCGCGGGCGAAACGGTGGAGCTTCGTCCGGAGGACATCTACGACGTCAGTCTCTACCCGAATTTCGTTTTCTTCTCAGACCAGCGCGCGCGCATTTTCACCCTCCCCGCCGTCGAAAACGGATCCATCATCGAATACCAGTACCGGATCAGAATCAACAACCGCGGGTTGTGGCATGCATGGAACTTCCAGGACGAAGTGCCCGTTCACCGTTCGCGGTTTACCCTTGTGAAGCCGGGCGAGTGGAAGATCCTCTACCGGACCTACGGACGCGACATCCAGCCGATCATCACCAATGCCCCCGCCGGGTTCAAGTCACGCCACGTGTGGGAAACCACCTACCTCCCCCCGCTGGATCCGGAATTCGGCATGCCCGCTCCGCAGGAAGTGTTGACCCGGCTGGCCCTCGCGCCAGTCGGATTTACGGACTGGAGCGATCTCAGCTCGTGGTACTATGATATTGCGGATCCGTACATGGATGGCGGATCGCTCGTGACGGCCCTTGCAGATTCCCTCACCAGGAACCACCAATTGCCTCGAGAAAAACTCAAAGCGGTGTTCGAGTGGGTACGGGACCATGTGCGGTACATTGCCATCGAGATCGGCGTCGGCGGGTACCAGCCGCACGAGGCCGAAGACATCGTCGCCAAGCGGTACGGAGACTGCAAGGACATGGTGATTGCGGTGTGCGCCCTGGCCCGCCGGGCCGGCATCCGGGTGCTCCCCGTGCTGATCAGCACGCAACAGAACGGCCGCGCGGACACCACGCTGCCGACCCCGCTCCAGTTCAATCACCTCATTGCCTATGCCCCGGACATCCAGCCGGGAGGAATCTGGATGGACGCAACGGAAAAGGCATGCCGCTTCACCCGGCTCCCCTGGTATGATCAGGGGTGCGCGGTGGTGATCGCATCGCGGCCGGGAGATTCCACAAGAGCCGTGACGCCCATGGACCCGCCGCCTGAGAACAGTCTGCAGGTGGAGTGGACGGCGAACCTGCACGCCGATGGTTCCGCGTCTATCAGCGGCGTCAATGTGCTCACGGGCGCCGTCGCGACGGAACTGCGCCATGAACTGCGCTCCGCCAGCTCCAATGACCGGCGGGAGTGGCTGGAGAATTTCCTTTCACGCAGTGCTCCGGTGGTCACGGTGGACACATTCACTGTCCGCGGGTTGGATCCTTCTACAGACTCCCTCATTGTTTCATACCGCTTTCGCTCGGCGGCTTTTGCTTCTCGTGGCACCTCCACCATGATCCTGAGGCCAGGCGAGATCATGAGCACCACGCTCTCCGACTATTTTCGGGCTCC